>CAIXAA010000395.1 GCA_903917305.1 uncultured Myxococcales bacterium
GGCACCTTTGGCGCGGCGACGACGCACTTTGAGGCGCTGAAGCTCCTGCCGCTGCGGGATTCCGCTTTCCAGAATGCGGCGCTGCAGCTGGATCCCGGCACGCTGACGCCGACGTATCGGCTGCACCTGGGCGAGTTCGGTTCGTCCAATCCGCTGGCGCTGGCGGCGCGCGTGGGCTTGAGTCCGGCGATTGTCGAGCGGGCGCGGGAGCTGGCCGGCGGCGCGGGCGGTGAAGCGGCGCTGCTGGTGGACAAGCTGCGGGCGGAGCGGGCGATTGTCCACAACCAGCTGGCAGAGCTGGAGCAGCAGCGGCTGCAGCTGGATCGCCAGCGCGCCATGCTGGAAGACCAGCGGCAGCGGGAGAAGGCGGCGGCGGATCGGCGCATCGAGCGCGCGGCGGCGGACGCGCTGGCCCAGGTGGCGGCGGTGCAGCGGCAGTTGGACGATGCGCGGCGGGCGCTGCGTGAACAGGACAAGGAGGGCATCGCGATGGCACAGAAGGCGCTGAGTCAGGGACAACAGGATTTGACGGACTTGCAGCGGGGCGTGGCCCAGCCGATCGGCCCGGTTCGCAAGCCCTGGACGCCGCAGCACAATCGCCCCGACGGGCTGGTGTGGCACGTGGGCTTGGGGCGCGTGGTGCAGATCCTGGAAATCGATGCGATTCGCCAGAAGGCCAAGGTGCAGGCGGGGCCGCTGTCGGTGAATGCGGCGTTTGCGGAGCTACGCGTGGCGCTGCCGGGTGAATTGCCGCGGCAGCAGGTGAAGACGGCGCAGTCGAGCCTGCCGCAGCACGTGGCGGAGCCGGTGGACGATGAGACGATGACGCTGCGGATTCCGGAGCGGACCGTCGACCTGCGCGGGATGCGCGTGGAGGAAGGCCTGGAGAAGTTGGATATCGCCCTGGATCAGGCGGTGCTGCGCGGCACGCCGGGGCTGTGCATCGTCCACGGGATGGGGACGGGCGCGATGCGGGAGGCGGCGCGCAAGGCGATTCGGTTCAACAAGTCGGTGAAGCGGTTTCGCGCGGGCCGGCAGGGTGAAGGCGGGGAAGGTGCGACGTTTGTGTGGCTGGCTTGAGGGCTGGGGGCGGACAAAGGCGATTTGCGGGTGCACCTCGGACCCTCTGCAGGTGCACCTCGGACCCTCTGCAGGTGCACCTCGGGCGGTCTACTGGTGCAGCTCGGGCGGTCTGAAGGTCGGCTCCGCTGGGCCGGCGGGGGTCCAAGGCCGCTGAATTCAGGACACGCGAGGCTTGACCCGGGCCGCTGCCAGGGAGCGCCTGCAACCTTTCACCAGCTCTCCGTCGCCGACATCCCGGTGACTGGCGGAGCCGGTTGCGAAATCGCGTCGCCACAGTAAGCGTCGACGATTCCTGCCGTCCGTCGCTCCATCGCCAGGCGCAGCGGTTCGAACTCCGGGCGACCGCGGATGCCGGCCAAGCAGTCCGAGCGCGCCAACCAGATCGCGTTGCACAGGCCGAACTGCATCGCGCGACCGAGCACTTCCAGAACCCACTCGGGCTCCGCCTCCCCCTTGCGCAGTTCCATCCACAGCAGGATCGA
>CAIXAA010000396.1 GCA_903917305.1 uncultured Myxococcales bacterium
ATGCGTGGCAGGATGCGGCCTTGGCCGTCCTGTGCGGCGCCCTCGCCTGGCCGGTGGCGCGTCTCTTGCGCAACCGGGGCGCCTGGCTGCGCAGCCTCGGCATGCTGCCGTGGTTCGCCGCGCTGCTGGTGCTGGGCGCCCTGGAACAGACGCACTTTCGCTTGTCGTTCTCCCTGCATATCGGCCTGACGTGGCCGCTGCTGGTGGAGGCGTTCGACAGCGGCACGCTGGGCGCCTTGACCCTGAACGCGCAGCCGGACGACCTCGCCTGGTCCGCCATGCCGGCGCTGCTGCTGCCGGCCATGCTCGTGCTGTCCGCGAATTGGCCGCGATTCGCGCGGCTTGGCGCCGGTGCGCTTCTGGCGGCGCTGGTCCTGCCTTCCCTCGTGCTGCCGGAGCCCGCGGGCAGCCATCTGGCGCCGGATTGCCACGCGAGCCCGGTGTGGCTGCTCGCCTCCACCTGGGCGGCTGCTCCGCCAGCAGAGGACATGCCAGCGCCGCGGCGCCACGCGCGCCTTGCGGCCAAGAATCGGCAGCAGTCAAATCCTTCCGAAGGCTTGAGGCTGGCCGGCACAGCTACGCCCGCCGCAGCGGAGGACACGACCGCGGAAGGCTTGCGCCCTGCCGACCTGCCATTCGCACCGCCGCTTCCCCACCAGCTGGCGCCGCCGCTGCCGTCCAAGCCCTGGAATATTGTCTGGATTGTGATGGAGAGCACCGGCACCCGCTACTTTGAAGGCGAGACGCACAAGGGCGATCTGCCGATGCCCTACCTGCACGAGCTCGCCGGCCACGGCTGGTACCTCGCCCACCACCGCTCGCCGTCGAATTCGAGCGCGACCAGCATCTTCGCGCAGTTCAGCGGCCTGTTTCCGTTGCCGACGACGCGCATGTTCTCCATCCAGAAGGACAATGCCATCCCTTCGCTGTTCTCGTTTCTCGGTGCGGACTACGACCGCTTCCTGGTCACGCCGGGCAAGCTCACGTATTTCTTTCCGAAAGCCTTTCTGCAGCACTCCGGCCTGACCGAGATGTACGGGTTCGACGAGGTGCCCGTCACGAAAAACCCCGGCGGCGAAGGGCTTTCCAAGGACGAGCCGGAGGTCGTGTCGTTCTTCCTGCAGCGCCTGCACCGCGCCCGGGCGCCGTTCGCGGCCGTCTACTACAGCTATGTCGCGCACTGGGAGTACACGGATTACGGACCGAAATACCGGCACTTCCATGGCGCGCGGCTCATCGACCACTACCACGACAACCTGTGGCTGCTGGACCAGCAGATCCAGCGCATTGTCGAGCAGTTGCGCAGCGACGGGCTGCTCGACTCGACCATCCTCGTGTTCGCGGGCGATCACGGCGAAGCGTTCGGCCAGCACGCGGAGAACTGGGCGCATGCCCGCGGCGCCTACGAGGAGAACTTCCAGACGCCGGCGATTCTCGTGCAGCCACGGCTGTTTGCGCCGCGCGTCATTGGCTGGGACACGAGCCACGTCGACCTGCTGCCGACGGTGCTGGATGCGCTCGGGCTGCCATTCGAGCCCAAGCTGGTGCAGGGCGAGTCGCTGCTGCGCGGCGAACCCAAGCGCAAGGCCCTGTTCTTCTGGGGCAATGAGGGCACCGTCACGTCGATCGCGGCGGGGATCAAGGTGGTGCTGGGCGGGGAGCAGCGTTGCCAGGCCTATGATCTGAATCAGGATCCTCGGGAGACGCGCCGGCTGCCCTGCGAGCGCTTCAGCGAGCAACTCGCGGCGCTGCGCGAGTGGCGCGACTTCCAGCGCCGCGCGCTGCCGGAGTACAATGAAGCTGCGCAGTTGGATGCGGCGTGGCAAGGGCTGCGGCAGCCGCTGCAGAAAGGGACGAACCATCTCGCGAGCTTGCCGAGCGCGGCGCAGAACCGCCCTTGACCTGCGAGGTTGGCGAGCGTGCTTTTGAAACCGGACATCGCCGGTCCGAGCCAACTGCAGCCTGCAAGGCGCCGCGGCTGTTGACGTCCTGTGGACAAGTTGCCACAGCACATTGATCCGACACCACATTCCCGTTCACCAGCAATCCCGGATGGTCGACGCACGGCAGGCACTTCGGCCTTGCTGACGACTCGGCGCGGGCGTATCACCGTGAGCAACCCACATACCACTGCCGGTCCGCGGCAGACGAGGATTGTCATGAGCGAGCTCACGTTCGTCGTTCCGATTTTGTCCAACAAGCTTGACGATCACGCGCAGTTCTGCCGCGAAGTCGCCACCAAGCGCGCCTCGGATCAGCAGGCGTCGCGCAAGCGCCTGGGCATCACCAAGGAACGCGGCTACCTGCAGCAGACGCCGCAGGGACCGGTGTTCGTCGTCTACGTCGAAGGGCCGCGCGCGGACCATTTCCTGCAGAACATGGGCCAGTCGACGGAAGCCTATGACAAGTGGTTCTTGCAGAACATCCAGACCTGCCACGGCATCGACTTCGCCAAGGGCAAGCCGCCGATCATCCAGCACGCCTACACGGTGACGACGACGGCGCCGATCAACACGAAGTCCATGGCATTTTGCGCGCCGCTGCCGAAGGAAGAGGTCGAGGACTGGCAGAAGTTCAACCGCGACGTGAAGGGCCGCTCGCCGGAGCACATCGCCTCGCTGGAGCGGGCGGGCGTGCGCAAGCAGGTCGTGTGCCTGTGCGACACGCCGCAGGGACCGGTGGTGTGCGTCTACATGGAAGGCATCGACCAGCTCAGCAACCTGAAGATGTGGACCTCGGACGACAAGTTCGACCGTTGGTTCGTCTCGACGGTGAATGCGCTGCACGGCATCGAGTTCGCCAAGAAGGCCAAGGAGATGCACGTCGATCTGCGCTTCGATTGGTACGAAGGCAAGACGGCCACGCAGACCGCGGGACGTCCTGCGATGTGACAGCCCTGGCGGGCGGGCCGAGCGCCGTTGCCGAGGTGTGCGCAGTCGAGCGTGACGGGATCACCCCCTTGATCCACGGTCCCTCGGCTGCGCCGCCCGGTGGCGGCGCTCGTTGCCATTTCTGTCGCCGCGTCAGGCGTGCCGGTCAGGCGCTCCCTTGCCTGACGTGCGCGCCGTCCCGCCCGAATTGGGCCGCGGTGGAGCATTCGGCTTGCTGCCCGCTGCCTTGTCGGGCGGTGGACTCGGCCGGATATGGGAGCGCTGATCGAAGGGAATGCGTTGCTTGATCTTGGGCATGGCCGCTTCCTCCACGTGGCATGCTTTCAGCCTACGGGTTGCTGGTGCGGCTTCAAGGTGTGCAGCGCGGAGCGGGTGCGGCTACTGGGCGACGGCCGCGGTCGCCCGCTGGATGAACCCCTGCGAGGTCTGCAGCAAAAGGCCGAGGAAGTTCTGGAAGAACTCGCCGCGCGACAGGCCATCTTCGCAGGGCAGCGCCGTGTCGAGCAGGAAGAACGGCGCACCGTCCGCCGGCGTCATGACGCTGGCCTTGAGCAGGAAGTTCTCGTTGTTCCAAGCATTGGCAAACTGCAGCGCCTTGTTCAACGCCGCCTCGCCCTTGGGCACCGTCACGCCAATCGGAATCGCCGCCTGGATCAGCCACAGGTTGCCGCCCGGCTTGGCGCGCGTGATCACCACGACATTCAGGTTCAAACCTGCAGCATCATTGCGAAACGGCAACAGCACGCGACCTTCGCTGTCGACCTGGTGCTGCACGCCCAGCTCCGTGAACCACTTGACCAGCAGGTCCTTGGTCGGCAGCTCGTGGGTCCCGCCGGAGCGCTTCTTGTGCACCACCGGCAGCGCGGCGTTGCCCTTCTCCACGTGGGTCGGCCGCAAGTTCCCCAGCATGCTGGGCGGCGGCGCCGGGTCCGCGAAGGCCGGTAGCCCGAGCGCCAGAACCGCCAGCAGCGCGATCGCGAAAAGCCGCATGGATTCCTCCATCTTGCGCCGCATCAGCGCACCCACAGGACGACGTTGTCGATGGCGAAGCTCTCGTTGTCGGCTTTTTCGTTCAGGTTGCTGGTGGCCGTCACGGTGATCGACGTGGCGGTGTGCGCCTTCTGCACGGCGACGTCGCCCTTGTCTTCCGGCGACCACCACGCGCCGCACTGGTTCGAGCCCCAGCCGTTGCCATCATGCTGGTGCGTCCACACGTCGCCGCCATCGATGCGCACGTAGGCCCACTCGTTGTCCCACGTGTCGATGTAGATGTAATTCATGGACAACTTGTACTCGCTGTGCGGCGGCGTGACGGCGATGCCCTTGGACGTGATGGCGCCGGCGCCGAACACGTTGTAACCGCCGAGGATCTTTCCGTAGCCGCCACACTTGGTGACGATGCCGCTGGACCAGCCCTTGGTCGTGCCGTCCTCGAAATCGTCGTAGATCAGCAAGGTCCAGCCACCGTTCTTCATGTCGCAGTAGTACTGCGCGGCGACGGCGGGTCCGCTGCCATCCGGGTCGAGCCAGTAGTTGCCGTCCGCGCTGCCGGGATAGAGCGTGAGGACTTCCAGGCAGGACAGCGCCGGGTTGCTCTGCGTGCCCTTCTTGCCGCACGTCTTGCCGTCGCCGGTCGTGCCGTTCGCGCAGGTGCACGTGTAGCTGCCGGGCGTGTTCGCGCACGTCGCGGAGGGCGAGCAGGGGAACGGCGTGCCGGCGCACTCGTCGATGTCGGTGCACGTCTTGCCATCGCCCGTGTAACCTGCCTTGCACGCACAGGAATAGCTGCCCGGCGTGTTGGTGCACATCGCGTCCGCGGCGCAGGTGCCGGCGACGGCGCACTCGTCGATGTCGGCGCAGGCGCCGCCGACGAGCTTGTAGCCGGCGGGGCACGGCGTGCAGATGACCGCGCCGGTGCCGCTGACGTCGCAGAGGTAGCCGTCCGGGCAACCGCCGTTGGCGACGGCGCACTTGTCCTCGGAGACGTCGAAGTCGTCCACGAACCAGCCGACATCGTTGGTGATCGCGCAGGTGCCGGAGAAGGACAGGCGCACCTGGAACTTCTTGCCCGACCAGCCGGTGGACTCGATCTTGATCTGCTGCCAGCTCATGCCGGCGGTGACGGTCGCGACCTCGCCCCAGTCGCCGCCGAAGAC
>CAIXAA010000397.1 GCA_903917305.1 uncultured Myxococcales bacterium
AAAGCGACGCCCAGGTGCTCGTGCACGGCCTTCTCGACGCCGGCGACGGACATGGCCGCGACGACGTGGACGTGGGCGTGCGCGCCTTCCAACTCCTTGGGATCGAAGCGCAACCACGCCAAGCTGCCGTCCCTGCGATCAAAGCCGTGGCCGCCCAACTTGTTGGCGGTCGCGATGAGCGCGGTGGGCAGCGCGCCCGGATTGGCGAACACCGTGCCGTCCTCGCTGACGATGGCCACATGCACGCCGGTCTTGCCGGCGAGGTTGCGCGCGAAGTCCTGATCGAGCGGCAGGCACGCGACGATGAGGCCCGCGCCCGGCACCGGCACGACGACCGTCCACGCGGGCGGCGTGTTCTTGGGGCCCGTCGCCGTCTCGCAGCCATACGCGACCACGCCTTCGAACGGCTTTCCGCTCAGCCCGCCCGCCAACTCCGGCGCGCTGTTGGCGTCCAGGCGCGGCGCGGCGCAGCCGAGGTGCGCCAGCAGGCGACCGTGATCCTCGTAGAACAGGACGTCGAACTCCTTGTAGATGTCATGGAATTCGTGGGCCTTGCGCCGCAGCGTCTCCTTGTCGTCCGCCAGCAGCGCCGCCTTGACCTCGGGATCCTTGGCCAGCATGCGCGCCGCGAGGCCGATGTCGCGCGTATCGTCGGCCAGCTCCACGGAGAACGCGCCTTCCACGTCGGCGACGCGCTCATCGACCTCGTCCAGCACCGCCTCGCGCATGAGCCAGCCGATCAGCGGCACGACGAGCAGGGCCACGAGGCTGGAGAGCCCCACCAGGGTCATCAACTTGGAGCGCACCGATCGCAAGAGCCTGGTCACTTGTCCTCCCCACCGGGCCGAAACGCGAGCGTGCGGCCGCGCGCGCGAGTCTGCTCGCCGTTGCCGCGGCGCGCAACACCATTGGTGCGAGGATGACAGCACTTCTTGAGGCGCCGAGCGCGCCTACGCTGGGTGCTCCGTGCCACCGGAAGCCAACACCGCTTGCAGCACGTCGTCGAATTGCTGCGCCGTGTACGGCTTGGCCATGACGCCGACGAAGCCGTGCTCGGCGTAGTGCGCCATCACCGGATCCTCGGAATAGCCGCTCGCCACGATGGCGCGCACTTTGGGGTCGATGGCCCGCAATTGCTGCAGCGCCTCGCGCCCGCCCATGCCGCCCGGCACCGTCAGGTCCAGCACCACGAGATCGAACGGCACCCCTTCATCGCGCGCCGCCGCGAACATGCGCACGGCATCGGCACCATCGCGCGCCAGCATCACTTCGTACCCGAACGCCATCAGCACGGTCCGCGCCGTCGCCCGCATGATGGGGTCGTCGTCCATCACCAGCACGCGCGCCGTCACGCGATGCTGCGCCCGCCGCTCCAGCGCCGTGTCGGGCCGCGTCTCCGTCGCCGGCAGGCGCACCACGAACTCCGTCCCGACGCCCGGCGTCGAGCTCACGTCGATGCTGCCATCGTGCTTGCGCACCACCGCGAACGACGTCGCCAGGCCAAGACCGCTGCCCTGCGCCTTGGTCGTGAAGAACGGGTCGAAGATGTGCGGCAGCAGGTCCGGCGACATGCCAATGCCTTGATCCCGCACCCGAACTTCCACGTAGCGGCCCGCGGGCAGCAGCGGCGTCGCCTCCAGATGGACATTCGCCGCGCGCACCGTGATCGTCCCGCCGTCCGGCATCGCCTGCACCGCATTGAGCGTCAGGTTCTGCATCACCTGGCTGATCTGGCCCGCGTCGACATGGACCGGCCACAATTCATCTGCAATATCAAAGACAACGCGGCTCGTCGAACCCGTCACGGCAAAGCGCGCCGAGTCCTCGATGATGTGCCCGAGCGACGTCGGCCGGCGGATCGGCGCGCCGCCCTTGGCGAACGTCAGCAGCTGGTAGGTCAAGTCGCGGGCGCGCAGCCCGGCCTTCTCGGCTTCCACCAGCCACGGATGCACCCGGTGGTTGCGGTCGAGCAGCTCGGTCGCCAGCGACAGGTACGCGATGATGCCCGTCAGGATATTATTGAAATCGTGGGCAATACCGCCGGCGAGCAAGCCGAGCGACTCGAGCTTGCTGGCGCGCATCAGCTCCGCTTCCAGCCGCTCCTTGTCCGTGATGTCGCGGAACACCAGGACGACGCCCAAGACCTCGCCGTTGAGGCCGCGGATTGGCGCGCCGCTGTCGGCGATGATGCGTTCGGCGCCTTCGCGGCTGACGAGCACGGTGTGGTTCGCCAGCTCCACCACGGTGCCGGTCGCCAGGACGCGCGCGACCGGATCGGGCGTCGGCTCGCGCGTGCGCTGATCCAGGATGCGGAACACTTCGGACACCGGACGGCCCACCGCCTCGGCCTGCGTCCAGCCGACCAGCGCCTCCGCCACCGGGTTCAGCATCGTGACGCAACTCTTCGTATCTGTAGCGATCACGCCGTCGCCGATGGAGCGCAGCGTCACCACCAGCCGCTCCTTCTCCGCCTGCAGCGCCGCTTCCGCCTGCGCGCGTTGCGCCAGTTCGTTCTGGGCGCGCAGCAGCGAGCGCTCTTGCGTCTCGGCCAACAGACGCTCGGCGCGCTTGCGCTCCGTGACGTCGCGTCCGACGAGCTGCACCGCCCGCTTGCCACCGAACGTGAACGGAATGCCCGCCACCTCGACATCGACCAGTGTGCCGTCAGGGCGCACGAAGCGCTCCTCGATCAGCGGCACCTCGGTCTGGTCGACGGTCATGGCCCGCATGCGCTCGCGCACCAGGGCGTGACTTTCCGGCGGCACGAAGTCGAGTACCGCGCGACCGACCAGGGTATCGGCGCAGTCCGCTCCCAAAAGCACCGCCGCAGCGGCGTTGGTGAACACGATGCGGCCGTCGCAGTGCACCACGATGGCATCCGGACAGGCTTCGATGAGCCGGCGGTAGCGCTCCTCCGTCTCGCGCAGGGTGGCGGCGAACTTCTTTTCGTTCGTTATGTCGCGCCATTGCATGACGTGGCCGATGAATTGCCCCGACTCGTCGTGCAGCTCCATCGGCGTCGCAATCGACCAGAGCACCTCGCCGTCCTTGCCGAGGCGATAACAAATCTCTGTCTGTTCGAGGTGCTGGCCGCGCATCACGCGATAGCTCAGCAACTGCGCGGGCGGCACCACGTTCCCGTCAGGTCCCAGCACCTCGAAATGCTTGGCAGCCTGGGGCAAGGTCAAGCCGATGATGTCCGCACCCGATTGAAACCCGAGTCGTTTTGCGGAAACATCGTTGGCGAACCGGATGCGGCCCTCGGTGTCCAGCACGACCACAGCCTCGCTCAGGCTGCGAAGGATACCCGCGATCGAGGGCGAGAAGGGCTTCATGGATTCCAACCCGAGGACCCAGGTGCACCCAACGCTTTGGGCGCAGTGGATCGCAAAGCGCTGCGACACATCCGTGCATTTGTACGCGCCTGCGGCGGAATCGTCCACCACTGCCGCAAAGACATGCAACGACTAGTACCTGAGATCCTTAGTTCGATCCGGGTTCCCAGGGCGTTTCGTCACGTGGCGCGAGCACCCAGCCGAACTGCTTGACCAGCGCTGTGACGAGCGGTTCCATGCCATCGCGGTA
>CAIXAA010000398.1 GCA_903917305.1 uncultured Myxococcales bacterium
GTGTGCTGCTCGGCCGTCGCGACAAGGCGGGCGCGCTCCGCCGGTTCGAGCCCGATGCGCGGAAACGTCATCAGCGCCCAGAGCACCACCGTGAGGCCGACGATGACCGAGCCGGTCTGCACGACAAAGACGCGGGCGCGATCCCACAGCGCCCGAACGATGTTGCGCGGCTTGGGCCAGCGGTAGGGCGGCATCTCCAGCATGAGCGGCGCGCCGCCACCGCGCACGATCGTGCGGCGCATCAGGAACGCCGAAGCCAGCGCAAGAAGGAAGCCGAGCAGGTACATCGCCGCCACGACCAGGCCGCCGAGGGACAGGAAGCCGAGGACCGGCGCGCTGCCCGCAAAAACCGCAGCCGTCACCAGGGTGTACACCGGCAGGCGCGCGGAGCAGCTCATGAGCGGCGCCACCAGGATCGTCAGCAGGCGGTCGCGGCGATCGCCCATCGTGCGCGTCGCCATGATGCCGGGAACCGCGCAGGCAAAGGAGCTGAGCAGCGGCACGAACGCCTTGCCCGGCAGCCCGACGCGCGCCATGACACGGTCGACGAGGAACGCGGTGCGCGCCAGGTAACCTGTGTCTTCCAGCAGGGCAATGCCCAGGAAAAGCATGAGGATTTGCGGCAGGAACACCAGCGTGCCGCCGACACCCGCCAGCACCCCGTCGATCAGCACATCGCGCAGCAGGTTGTCCGGCAAGTGGGTGCGCAAGGCGTCCGACACCAAGGACATCAGGGAGTTGACGCCGTCGATCGCCGGCTGCGCCCAGAGGAAGACCGCCTGGAACAGCACGGCCATCGCCAGGCAGAAGAGCAGGGCGCCGCCCGCCGGGTGCAGCACGACGCGGTCGATGCGATCGCTGATGCTTTCCTTGGGGTTGGCGACGCGGCGCACCGCGCGCGCGAGGATCTCGTCGATGCGCCGGTAGCGGGCGACGGTGATGACGCGGCGCACGTCGCGGTCGGGATCCGCTGTCCGCGGCAGGGCTTGCAGCAGCTGCGCGCCAAGGCCGGGCACGATGCGATCGGCGACCTCCGGATCGGCGGCGATCCACCAGAGCAGCTCCGGATCCAGCGCCGCTGACCCGGAATCCCCCGCCAGTCCCGCGGCTTGCAGCACAGGCTGCGCAGTGTGCATGGCCGCGCGCACTTCACTGGGCCACACCGTCTCGGGCACGCGGCCTAGCGCCGGATTCGCCGCCACCGCGTGAACGGCCTGCTCCAGCTCGGCAATGCCCTCGCCGGTGCGCGCCACCAGCGGCACGAAGGGGCAGTGCAGCGCGGCCTGCAGCGCCACCAGGTTGATCTCCAGCCCGGCCGAGCGCGCCGCGTCCATCATGTTCAGGGCCGCGACAACCGGCTTGCCCAGCTCGGCAATCTGCAACAGCAGCAACAAGTTGCGAGACAGGTTCACGGCGTCGAGCACCACGACGACGACGCTGAACTCCGGCTCGTCGAGGCGGCCGGTCAAGGCGTGGTGCGCGATCTCTTCTTCCGGGCTGTGCGCGGTCAGGCTGTAGCAGCCCGGCAGGTCGTGCACCCGCCATTGCGCGCCGCTGGCCGTCGTGTGGACGCCATCGCGGTGCTCGACGGTGATGCCGGGATAGTTGCCGACATGGGCGCGCGAGCCGGTCA
>CAIXAA010000399.1 GCA_903917305.1 uncultured Myxococcales bacterium
AATCACGTGGATCACTCGGCAGGCGATCCACAAGCTGACCGAGCGCGGCGTGTTCATCCGCAACCAGAGCGTGCTGCAGCGCGGCGTGAACGACTCCGTGGAGGCGATGAAGCTGCTGGTCAAGCGGCTGGGGCTCATCGGCGTGCATCCGTACTACGTGTACGTCCACGATTTGGTCCAAGGTGTCGAGGACTTGCGCACGACGCTGCAGACCGCGCTGGATATCGAGCGCGGCGTGCGTGGCTCGACCGCGGGCTTCAACATGCCGACTTTTGTCGTGGATACGCTGGGCGGCGGCGGCAAGCGCGACGCGCACAGCTACGACTACTACGATCGCGAGACCGGCATCGCCGTGTACCAGAGTCCCAACGTCGATCCGCACCGCTTGTTCTACTTCTTCGACCCGATCGGCGGCCTGTGGCCCGAAGTGCAGGAGCGCTGGCGCGACCCGACCGAGCGGGTCCGCATGAAGCTGGAAGCAGGCCAGAAAGCGCGCGCACGGTTTGCCGCGCGGCAGTAGCACAGGCGCAGTCGCGCAATGCGCCGCAAGGGTGTGGACATCGCGGCACTGCTTGGCCACAATGGCGCGCCGGACGTTGATCGGGGACAGGTTTCGCCGACGACCCTGATTCGCTCGCGCTGTCTGGCGGTGGAGCTGCAGATGCCGAAGAGGTCGATGTCACGCAAAGCTGCAGAGTTCTGCCACGCCTCCGGGCTGCGGGCCACCACCTGGTGGACCCGGGCATCACTGCCGCTGTTGCTGCTGTTCGCGGTGCTCCTGGCACGGCCGGCCAGTGCTGGGCCGCTGGACCTGCACCTCGACCGGCTCATCAAGGCGCCGTCGGCCGATCCGACCAACCGCATCGACAACACCGGCTACAAGCTGCTGATGCGCGAAGTGAGCCTGGCGATCGGACCGCGCATGTCGGGTCCGGGCCAGTCGCTGGGCGCGCTGGGCATGGACATCAGCTACGAACTCGGCGGCAGCGGCGCGAACGCCTCCGCGGATTATTGGAAGCGGGCCGCCGACAAGCCGGAATCGAGCATCACGACGCAAATGATCCGCGTGCGCAAGGGTTTGCCGCATGGCCTGCAGCTCGGCACGGTGCTCAGCCACATCGACGGCTCGGACATGTGGTCGATCGGCGCGGAGCTGAACATCTCGCTCATCGACGGCTTCAAGAATGTGCCGGACCTCGGCTGGCGCAACAGCGTCCACACCGTGCTCGGCAACAAAGACATGAGCATGGTCATTGCCGGCAGCGACTTGAGCCTCTCGAAATCCTTCGGGATCGCCGGCATCCTGGCGCTGCAGCCTTGGGCCACCTACTCGATGACGTTCACGTACGTCAGCACGCACCAGATGCCCTACTTCGCCAACGACAGCACCTCGCACTTTGATCTCGCGACGTTCAAGCAGTTCCCCGAAACCTCCGCGCTCAGCGACGGCCTCGCGCACCGCCTGGCGGTCGGCCTGCGGGTCGTCGTCGCGCGCGTGCAGATCGGCGGCGAGTTCATGCGCTCCTTCACGGACGATCTCAACGTCGTGACGGGCCGCGTCGGCGTGGTTTTCTGAGCACTTTCGGACTCATGCGCTTCGCCTCGACCCAAGCCGCAGCGGATGCCATCCTTGCGGGCGACTTGCGCGCCGGCGCACGCCTCATGCGCATGCTCGACGATCGCGTGCCGGGCGCAACGGACGTCCTGCGCCGGCTCTATCCGCACACCGGTCGCGCGCAAGTCATCGGCGTCACAGGCAATCCCGGATCCGGCAAGTCCACGCTGTGCAGCCGGCTGATCGCGCACTACCGCACCCTCGGCAAGACCGTCGGCGTGCTGGCCGTGGATCCGTCGAGCCCGTTCTCCGGCGGCGCCATCCTCGGCGACCGCATCCGCATGATGGAGCACGCCGCGGATCCTGGCGTCTTCATTCGCTCTTTGGCGACGCGCGGCGCGCTCGGCGGCCTGACGCGCTCCACGGGCGACATCGTCCACGTGCTCGACGCGATGGGCTTCGACATCATCCTCATCGAGACGGTCGGCGTCGGCCAGGACGAGATCGACATCGTGCGCACGGCCGACACCACGGTCGTGGTCCTCGTGCCCGGGCTGGGCGACGACATCCAGGCGATCAAGGCCGGCATCCTCGAGATCGCCGACGTGTTCGTGGTCAACAAGGCCGATGTCGACGGTGCGGACCGGGCCATCGGCGATCTGCGCGGCATGCAGATGCTGCTCAGCGTCATGCCCGAGTGGCTGCCCCCGATCGTGCCGACCGTGGCGGCGCGCGGCGAGGGCGTGGCGGCGCTGGCCGGCGAGGTCGAGAAGCACAGGCAATTCCTGCTGACGAGCCCGACGCGGGTCGAGCGCGAAAGAGCGCGCGCGGCGTTCGTGGTCACCGGGCTGGCGCGCGAGGCGTGCAGCCGGCAGGTCGACGGCTGGTTGCGCGGCAACGCCGACGGCGTGGCGCTGGTGAGCGAAGTGGCTGCGCGTCGTTGCGATCCCTACGCGGCGGCGGAACAAGCGATGACGGCTGCGCTGGTCGGTTCTCCCGCCCTGTAGCCGCGCGGGAGACCAAGCGATGGCGCGCAAGCAGAAGCAAGCCCCCACGACTGCGACG
The DNA here is from genome assembly GCA_903917305.1 of uncultured Myxococcales bacterium. Classification (GTDB taxonomy): domain Bacteria; phylum Myxococcota_A; class UBA9042; order UBA9042; family UBA9042; genus CAIXAA01. Next base: position 2,621 of record CAIXAA010000399.1, read on the forward strand.
CCGCGCACTGCGGATGCGCCTGACCTCCAAGCAGAAACGCTGCCGACGCCTGCCGCCGAGCCCGCGGCGGAGCCAGCGCGAGCTGAGGAGCAAGCGCCGCACTGGCTGCCCACGGCGCTGGTCGCGACCGGTCTGGCGTTGGTCGCGGCGGCCCAGGGCGTGACGGGCAGTGCGGCGCCGCGCTTTCCTGTGTTGTCGCACGCGGCCCTGGTCCTGGCTGGGCTGAGCCTTGGCTGTGCCGCGCTGGCGGCGGGGCTCTGGCGCGCCGACGCGACCCGCAAGATCGCAAGCATGGCCCTGTTTGCTGCCGCCATCGCCGCGTTCTTCGGCCTGCGCCTGCGCGAGCTGGCGGACCCGGCGCTGAGCACCGGCTGGGCGGAGCCGCTGCGCGATGGCCTGCTCGGCCTCACGCCGGCGATGGCGGCAGCGGTCGCGGTGGGAGGCCTGTGCGCGCTGGCGCTCGATCCCGAGTCCCGCGCGGCCCGGGCGCTGGCCGGCATCGGCGGCCTTGGCCTGTGGCTGCACGCCTTCCTGCCGGTCGGTTGGCTGGGCGCAACGGTGATTCCCGCCTTCGCCGGACTGACCGGCATCGCCAATCCGCCGGCGCCAGCGACGGACATCGCGCTCCCAGGCGGCACCTTCGTCGTCGTCGAAGCCGTGCTGGCGACCTCGCTCCTCGCCGGTCTCGCGCTGGCCCGCAGCCTGCCGCGCCCTGCCCTGTTCGGCATCGCCGGCGCGCTCGCCGCCCTGTGCGTCGCCTGGCCCCTGCACGCCGGCATGGCTGGCCTCGGCCTCGCAATCCAGGTCGCCGGAGCGATCGCGCTCACCGCCGGCAGCCTCGCGCTCGTGCTGCGCGTGCGCCGCGACGACGCCCTGCCCACGCTGCAGGTGCCCACCGAAGCCGTCGCCGTCGCCGTGCTCATCGCCGTGTGGATCGTCCTCAAGATCAACGGCCTGCGCTTCTCCACCACCGACGAAGGCCTCTACTTCTACGCCGCGCGCCTGTGGAGCCAGGGCCAGCTGCCCTACCGCGACTTCTTCTTCTCGCACCCGCCTTTGCACATCGGCATTCCCGCGCTGTTCTACGCCGTCTTCGGCTACCACTTCATCATCGGCAAGTTGCTGTCCGCCTCCGCCGCGCTCATCGCTGGCCTGGCCGCCTGGCGCATCGCCCGCACCCACATCGGCATCTGGGCCGGCGTGCTCACCCTCGGCCTGTACCTGACGGCTTGCGAGGTGTTGCAAGCCTCCACCAACCTCACCGGCATCAACCTTACCGTCGCGTGGATGATGCTCGGCGTCTGGGCCACCTTGTCGCGGCGCTTCTTCTGGGGCGGCCTGCTGCTCGGCGCCGCCGCGTCGACGGGCTTCTACTCGCTCGGCACGTTCCTCGCGCTGTTCGTCCTCGCGCTGGCGCAGCCGCTGCCGGCCGGCAACCAGCCGCGCTGGCAGCGCTTGCTGCAGCATCCGGCGGCCCTGCTCGGGCTCGGCTTCCTGTGCGTCTGGGGCACGCTCAACGTCTACTTCACGATTGCGGCAGGCGATTCGTACCTGCAGGGCGTCTACGCCTACCACCTCGCCAAGAAGGCCAAGGTCGTCGGCTATGTGCCGCTCAGCGAAGGCCCGCAGGCCCTCGTCGCCAACTTCTTCACCTTGCTGGAGAGTCGCGACTTCACCGTCACGCTCTACTACCACTCGCCGCACTATTTCCTGGCCTTCCTGGCGCCGCTGGGCGTCGCGCTGCGGGTGTGGCTGCGCGGGCTGCGCGCGCGCGCCGAGCAAGTGCAAAGCCTCGACAAGAAACGCAAAGCCGATGCTCCCGCGCGCACGGACTGGCCGCTGCTCTACGACCCGCGGCGCTGGTGGCGCGAGCCCGGCTTGGGCGGCGCGGTGCTGATCGTCTGGCTGGCCACCGGCGCGCTGCTCGTCGAGTTCGGCCAATTCAAGGAGCGCTACGATTTCTACTATTCGCTGCTGATTCCCGGCCTTGCAATCTGCGCCGCCGCCTGGCTCGATGCCGTGCTGGCGCTGGGTCAGGCCGCGATCCGCGGCGTGCGCTCGGATCGCGCCTGGCAGCCGCCGGACGCGCTGCGCTGGGCGGCGGTGGGCGCGCTCGCGCTGTCGCTGCTCTGGGTGAGCGTCAACCTCGCGGCGAACCGCAAGGCTTATGCCAGTGAATTCAATCAGATCGAGGGCTCTGGCGGGCTGGGCGAACGCCTCACGTTCGACTGGGTGGAGCCGCCGGGTCCGCCGTGGCTCGGCGAGGTGACGCGCGGCCTGTTCTGGGCCGACACGCGCCTGCGTGGCAACATCGAGTCGGGCGTGCACCACTATCTGTGGAACAAGAAACGCTGGTTCTCAAAGGCGGAGGAGATCGCCGCCTACATCAAGCAGCACAGCGCGCCCGAAGACACAGTGACCGGGGCCAGCGACTACGCGCCCTTGCTGGCGCTGATGGCCGATCGCCGGCTGGCCGGCAACCAGGTCGACACGAACTCCAAGGTGTTCAACACCGGCGCCGTGCCGCTGGAGAAGTTCTGGGACAAGGTCTGCGCCGACCACGTGAAGTTCCTGATCGTCGCGCCGATGTCCTACTTCGCGCCGCAGACGATCCAGAAGCGCACGACGATCGTCGAGAACTTCAAGCAAGAGAAGGTGTTCAGCGATCCGATGCTGCGCCACTGGAAGAACACCGACATCGAGCTGTGGGTGCGCAAGCAGGAGCCGCCCGCGAAGGCGTGCGAGTTCAAGGGCGCGCGCGGTGCCGGGCCGAACCTGGAGCGCGACTAGCCGCTACTTGCAGGTCCCGACGAACACCGGCTGCGTGCGGAGCTGGCCGCAGCCGTCCTTGTCACAGTGCAGCGCCACGCCGTTGAGCGCCTCGAGCCACGCTTCGTACGGCGCGTTCTGCGCCACCGCGACCACGATCGAGCTGGTCTGCTGGTCGGCCCACGTCTCCAAGCGGTCGCCTTCGCCGTGCCCGGGCGCGCTCTGCAGGCTCTGGATCGTGCCGTCGTCCGCGAGGCGGCCGGTGTGCACCTGCTTGCCGTCGTGGAAGACGACGGGCTTGAACCCCTTGGCATCAAACAGGTCTTTGCCGACCACCGCCCAAGCGACGCACTGCATGGCCTTGCCGCCCGGCGCCTTGAGCTTGAACGGCACGGCCTTGTCCTTCGCCATCAGCGACAGCGTGAAGCCCGCGCGCCGGTTGCTGGCATCGCCGCGCCGCCGACCGGTCAGGATCATCGTCGTCCACTCCTTGGAGCGCTCGCCCGTGATGATCGCCCTCATGATGCTTTCCAGATAGCCGACGGGCACTTGCGCCTCCGGCACGATGAAGATCGACGACTGGTTGTAGGCCGAGATCGTCGAGCTGCGCACGTCCTCCACCAACGCCGCGGCCTGCTCCAGCAGCTTCGGGTCCGGCGTCCAATCCGGCTTCCACGCCGGCGCACCCGGCTTGGCATCCGGCGCCGCGTTCTCGGGGGAGCGCAGCAGGTTGTCCATCAGCGCCACGCCCTTCTGCGTCACCGACAGCACCGCGTTGCCACGAATCGGCGCGGGGATCGTCGAGCGGATGCCGGGCAGCACCGGGAACTCATCGAAACCAGGCACTTTTGCGGCGCGCGTCTTGTACTGCGCGGCGATGCGGTCGAGGAACGCGTTGTACGGGCTCTGCGGGAACTTGGCCTTGAACGCCTCGACCTGCTTCACGTAGCCCTCGTAGTAGGGCTTCATGATCTGGAACGGCCGCTCCTCCATGGGGATCTTCTTGCAGAACTCGCCCAGCTTCTGCTCGCACAGGCGGTTGCATTCCTCCTCGAACAGCGACGTCTCCGGCTTGAAGTCGAAGATCCACTTCCAGTACGTGAAGAAGCGCGTCACGCGATCGTCGTGCGGATCGGCGGCGAAGAGGTTGTGCGTGTGCGCCAGTTCGGAGGCGTGCAGGAACAGCACGTCGAACTCGACGTCCTCCGCCCACGGCTGACCTTCGCCGGCGCGACGCGCCAGGGAGAGCTCGCGCCAGTAGTCGTTCGGCGCGATCTTCTCGTTCCTGTAGTAATCACGCTGGGTTTCGAGCCACGCCGCGTCCGCTTGCGCCTGGTCCTCGACCTTGGAGCCCTTGCCCTTGAGTCCCGCCTTCTTCACCTCGTTGGCCGGCGTGGTCGCCACGGCGCGCTTGATCCACGCAAGCCACGGATGTTCTTCCGAACCCGGCTCGTCGTCCGTCGGCAGCATGGCGAGGATGCGCTTGCGCCGCGCCGCCATCGCCTCGTTCAGCGCAGCGGCGCCTTCCTCGGCGCGGATCTCGGACTTCTTCTTCTGGGGGCCGCAGCCGGGCAGCGCCGGCACGGCCAACGTTGCGGCAACCAGCAAGAACAGGAAACGGAATCGCATGGGCATGTTCACACCGAAGTGGCGGGTGGTTGGAAGCGCCTGACGCGCGGATTGGCTGTTCTAACAGGGTGCTGGCAGCGGGACAAGCGCGGGTCAGAAGCCCATGCGCTTGAGGGCGTCGCGGTTGTGCACGGCCGGCTCGCAAGTCGGGCAGCGCTGGGCCGCTTGAGCGAAAGCCTGCGAAGCCGCAGCGAGATCCCCGAGGCGCACTTGGGCGATCCCCAGGTTGTGCCACGCCGACCATCCGCCGCCGCGCACCGTGAGCGCCGCCAGCAGATCGCGGGCCGCAGCCGCCTGGCCCGCAGCAAGCTGAGCCACGGCCCACACTTCCGTCGCGCGCGGATCCGCCGGAGCGCGCCCGGCCGCCACCGCGGCGGTCTCGGTCGCCTTGTCGGTCTGCCCGGTCTGAACGGCCGCCTCGGCGCGCAAGGTCAGCACGAACACGTCGGAATCCGCCGTTCCCAGCGCCGCGAGGGCCGCCGTCACGGCGGGCCAATCGCCACGGTCACGCGCCAGGACCGCCTGCAGGACCGCGCGATCCTTGCCTTCCGGGGCTTGCGCCGTGGCCGCGGCCGCACCAGCCACGTCGCCGGCATTCCAAGCCACCACGGCGCGAAGCGTCGCGGAACCCGTTTCTCTGGCAGATGATTTCGCCGCATCCGCCCAGCGCCCTTCGGCCGCCAGCACCGCGCGCCGCGCGCCTTCCAGCGCCGCCAGGACGTCCGCGGGCGTCTCCGGCCCCGGAGCCCGTGCCGCGTCGACACGCTGCCGCGCCAGCTTGACATCGCCCAGCCACAACGCCCATTGCGCCGCAAATGCAGCAACTTCCGGATCGCCGGCAAAGCCCTTGAGCGTCTTGTCGAGCAGGAGCGTCGCCTCTTCGCGCCGATCCGGCTGCACGGCCAGCAGCCGCACGCGGTTCAGCGCCGCGCCGACCAGCTTGCCGTTGCGCGACGTCGCCTCGGCGTAGTCCCGCAAAGCCGCCTGATTGTTGCCTTTTTCTTCGGACTGCCAGCCCTGGCGCCAGGCCAGCACGGCGCGCGATGTCGTGCAACCGCTGACCGCCAACAACAGCGCGATCAGACAGAGCTTCTTCAACGCTCTCTTCGTCATCTAGGGCTTCGAGGCGACGACGCGCAGCCGGGTCGTCGCGAGGTCGACGTCGTGCTTCTTGACCTGCCACGCCATCGTCGACACGTCTTCCTTGGTCGCCGCGAGCGCCGCCGAGGCCGTGTCCAGCAGCGCCTGCGCCGCCGCGGCGTCAATTTCCTGCCACGCTTCGCACAGTTCCGTCGTGATCGTAACCTGATCGCCACCGACGACATGGGCATAGCCGCCGTCGATGACCAGGTGCAGCGGCTCTTGGCCGGGGATGCTGACAACGGCCTCGCCGGTGCGCAGCGCCGCCAGCATCGGCTGGTGACCGGGCAGCAGACCCATGTCGCCCAGCACGCCCGGCGCCATCACGCCGCCGGCATCGCCGGAGAACTTCACGCCCACGGGGGTGACGATTTCGACCTTCATCCCAGGCTCCTAGCGCATCGTCTTGGCGCGCTCGATGACTTCTTCGACGGTGCCGACCATGTAGAAGGCCTGCTCCGGCAGATCGTCCAGCTCGCCATCCGCGATCATCTTGAAACCCTTGATGGTATCCGCCAGCTTGACGTACTTGCCCGGCGTGCCGGTGAACGTCTCCGCCACGTGGAAGGGCTGGCTGAGGAACTTCTGGATGCGGCGCGCGCGGGCCACCGTCAGCTTCTGCTCCTCGCTCAACTCCTCCATGCCGAGAATCGCAATGATGTCTTGCAGATCCTTGTACTCCTGGAGGATCGACTGGACGCGGCGGGCGACCGCGTAGTGCTCCTCGCCGACGACCTGCGGGTCGAGGATGCGGCTCGTCGAGTCGAGAGGGTCCACCGCGGGGTAGATGCCCAGCTCGGAGATCGCGCGGCTGAGCACCGTCGTCGCGTCCAAGTGCGAGAACGCGGTGGCCGGCGCCGGGTCGGTCAAGTCGTCCGCGGGCACGTAGATGGCCTGCACCGAGGTGATCGAGCCGTCGCGCGTCGAGGTGATGCGCTCCTGCAGACCGCCCATTTCCGTCGCCAGCGTCGGCTGGTAGCCCACCGCGGAGGGAATACGGCCAAGCAATGCGGACACTTCCGAACCCGCCTGGGTGAAACGGAAGATGTTGTCGATGAACAGCAGCACGTCCTGGTGCTTCTCATCGCGGAAGTACTCCGCAACGGTCAGCGCCGAGATGCCGACGCGGGCGCGCGCACCCGGCGGCTCGTTCATCTGGCCGTAGACCAGCGCCGTCTTGGCGAGCACGCCGGACTCCTTCATTTCCATCCACAAGTCGTTGCCTTCGCGGGTACGCTCGCCGACGCCGCCGAAGACCGACACGCCGCCATGCTCCTTGGCGAGGTTGTGGATGAGTTCCATGATGAGCACGGTCTTGCCCACGCCCGCGCCGCCGAACAGGCCGATCTTGCCGCCGCGGCTGTAGGGCGCGAGCAGGTCGACGACCTTGATGCCGGTCTCGAACGCCTGGACTTCCGTGGACAAGTTCTCGAACTTCGGCGGCTCGCGGTGGATCGACCAACGCGTGTCGCACTCGACCGGACCGCACTCGTCCACCGGCTCGCCGATGACGTTCAGGATGCGGCCGAGCACGCCGTTGCCCACCGGCACCTTGATCGGCTCGCCCGTGTCGCGGACTTCCTGATCGCGGCGCAGACCGTCGGTCGTGTCCATCGCGACGCAGCGGCAGGACGATTCGCCCGTGTGCAGCGCGACTTCCACGGTCAGGTTCCACGGCTTGTCGTTGATCGCCGCGTTGGTCACCAGCAGCGCGGTGTTGATCGCCGGCAGCGAGCCGGCCGGGAACTCGACGTCGACGACAGGTCCGATGATCTGGATGATGCGTCCGTTGGCCATAGCGCTTCTCTCCTCTGCGTTCCGTTTTTTGCCCCTGTGGGCTAGCCTTTCAGCGCCTCAGCGCCCGACGTGATTTCCATGAGTTCTGTCGTGATGATCGACTGCCGCGCCCGGTTGTAGGCCAGCGTGATGCGCGCCAGCAGCTCGCCCGCGTTCTTGGTCGCCGCATCCATGGACGTCATGCGCGCGCCCATCTCGGACGCCACGGACTCCAGAAGGCAGCGATAGATCTGCACATTCAGGTGCATCGGCAGCAAGGCGTCCAGCACCGCGGCCTTGGTCGGCTCGAACAGCGTGTCGGCGGTCGGCGCCGCCTGATCCGGGGACTCGTGCCCTTCGCTCGCCATCACCGGCAGCAGCCGCTCCATCTTCACGTTCTGCATGATCGCCGAACGAAAGACGTTGTAGACCACGTACACTTCGTCGAAGTGCCCGTCGATGAACGCCGCGCCCACGTCGCGGCCGATGCCGCCCGCGCGCTCCAGGGTGACCTGGTTGAGGACGTCCGTGTAGACGTGGCCGACGTCGATCTTGCGCGCCTTGAAGTAGTCGCGCCCCTTCTTGCCGACGATGTGCAACTCAATGTGATCACGCTGGTCTTTGTGATCGCGCAACCACGCGAACGCCGCCTTGTTGACGTTCGAGTTGAAGGCGCCGGCAAGACCGCGGTCCGACGTCAGAATCAGCAGCAGCGTCCGCTTGGGCGGGCGCTGGGCCAGCAGCGGATGCGCTTCGGACTCCGTGCCGCGCCCCAGCTCGGCGATCATGTCGCCGACGCGCAGGGCGTAAGGCCGCATCTGCACGAGCCTTTCCTGCGCGCGACGCAGCTTGGCCGCCGCGACGAGCTTCATGGCGCGCGTGATCTTGCCGGTGCTCTTGACCGAGGCGATTCGACGCCGGATGGCTTTCAAACTTGGCATGATGCCTCGACAACCTGAAAACGAAGATGCGCCAGCGGGATGCTAGACCTGGAACAGGCTCTTGAACTCGGTCAGCGCCGCGACCAGCGCCACGCGCAGCGGGTCATCCTTCTTCTTCAAGTCGGTCTTGTGCACGCCGATCTCGAGGTCCGCGAGCAGCTGCTGCTTGTGGGAGCGCAGCCACGCGAAGAGCTCGGTCTCGTAGCGGCGCAGCGCCGACACGGGCAGGTGATCGATGAAGCCCTCCGCCACCGTCGCCGCGAACAGCAGGATGACCTGGTTCGCCGCCGACAGCGGCTGGTACTGGCCTTGCTTCAAGAGCTCGGTCAGGCGCGCGCCCTGCGCCAGCGTGCGCTGGGTCGAGGCGTCGAGGTCCGCGGCGAACTGCGAGAACGCAGCCAGTTCACGGTATTGCGCGAGGCTCAGACGCAGCGGACCGGCCACCGCCTTCATCGCCTTGATCTGCGCCGCACCGCCCACGCGGGACACGGACAGACCGACGTTGATGGCGGGACGGATGCCCTTGAAGAACAGGTCGCTCTCCAAGAAGATCTGGCCGTCCGTGATCGAGATCACGTTGGTCGGGATGTACGCCGACACGTCGCCGGCCTGCGTCTCGATGATCGGCAGCGCCGTCAGCGAGCCCGCGCCTTCCTCGTCGCGCAGCTTGCAGGCGCGCTCGAGCAGGCGGCTGTGGAGGTAGAACACGTCGCCCGGGAACGCCTCGCGGCCCGGCGGGCGACGCA
>CAIXAA010000400.1 GCA_903917305.1 uncultured Myxococcales bacterium
CCGAACCGGAGCCGGATCCCGAACCGGAGCCGGAGCCGGATCCCGAACCGGAGCCGGAGCCGGAGCCGGAGCCGGAGCCGGAGCCGGAGCCGGCGAAGCATCCCCACCAAGTTGCCGGTTGCAAACCCGCCGCACCTTGTCATCCTTCGGCCCTCGCGCGTCCAGCGCGCCGGTTGGCCCATGACCCGCAGCGTCCGCTTGCCCGTTCCCGTCGAACGCATCGCGCAACTCGCGACGCTGCCGCTCGAGCTCGGCGGCACGCTGCGCGACGTGACCGTGCGCGGAACGCTCTATGGCCGGCCGCTCGGCACTGCGCCCGTCGTCGTCGTCGAAGGCGGCATCACCGCGAACCATCAGCCGTTCGGCGACGGACGCGAGCCTGGCTGGTGGCCGTCGCTCCTGCGCCGCGACTTGTGCGACCCGGCGCGCCACACGATCCTGGCGCCGGCGGTCCTCGGCAATGGCAGCGACTGGTTCGAACTCCGCTCCGCCGGTGGCGAATCCGCCGCGCCGCTGCCCAGCCTGACGCCTTTCGACCTGGCCGAAGCCATCGAGCGCTGGCTGCGCGCCCTCGAGTGCACCCAGCGCGTCACGTTCATCGGTGCCAGCGTCGGCGGCCTGGTCGGCCTCGCCCTTGCGCTGCGGCATCCCTGCCGTGTGCACCACCTCGTCACGATTTCAGCGAGTTTACGGCCAGATGGCTGGGGTACCGGCATCCGCCACCTGCAGCGGGAGCTCGTGCGCGACGGCCTGATGACCGGCCACGTCGCCCTCGCGATGCGCCGCGCGCGGGAGCTCGGCATGCTCACGTACCGCGGACGCGCCGAGATCAACAGCCGTTTTGGCCGCCTGGCACCCGGCCAGGCCATGCCGCCGATCGCCTCCTACCTCGAACACCACGGCACGCGTTTTGCCGAGCGGTTCAGCGCCCATCGCTTCCTCCTGCTCAGCGAGGCCATCGATCGCTTCCACGTCGGCGACACGCCCACGTTGCGGCGTGCGGCGCTGCGGCGCATCCATGGCCGCGTGACGGTGGTCGGCGTGCCAGGAGACCTGCTGTTTCCTTGGGAGTTTCAGGACGAACTGCACCTGGAGCTGCGCGCAGCCGGCGTCGCGAGCCACCTGCTGCGCTTGGAGTCGATCTTCGGCCACGACGCGTTCCTGGCGGACCAGGACGCGCTCGCGACGCTGCTTGGCCGCCACGGCATGATGCCGCAGGAAGGCGCGGATCCGCCGGACGCGCTCTGCGATTGCTCGGCAAGGACCTGACATGACAACGACAAAGCAAGGCGTGCGCCGCGTGCGCTTCGGAATGATCGGCTGCGGCGAGGTCGGCCAAGGCGTGCTGACGCTCCTCGCTGCGCAGGCAGCGGACCTGGCGGAGCGCTTCGGCGTCGCCTTCGAGCCGGTCGTCGTGGCAGTGCGCAACCTGGACCGCGACCGCGGATCGCATGTGCAAGGCATCGACTTTGTGACAGATCCGTTGCTGGTCGTGCACGACCCGCGGGTCGAGCTGGTCGTCGAGGTGGCCGGTGGTCTGGCGATGGGCCCGGCACTGGAGGCGGCGCTGACCGCGCGCAAGCCGGTCGTCACGGCGAACAAGGCGCTGGTTGCCGCGCAACTTGGCGAACTGATTGCGTTGTCGCGGAGCACCGGCACGCCCATCGGTTGCGAAGCGGCGGTGGCGGCAGCCCTGCCCATCCTGCGGTCGCTGGGCCGCCGGGTCGACCGCGTGCAGCGGCTGCTGGCGATCGTCAACGGCACCTCGAACTTCGTGCTGACCCGCATGGAGCAGGACGAGCTGGAGCTGCCGCGCGCGGTCGCGATGGCGCAGAAGCTCGGGCTTGCGGAGGCGGATCCGGCGGCGGACATCGACGGCCACGACGCGGCGGCCAAGCTCAGCATCCTGGCGCACCGGAGCCTTGGCATCTGGGCGAAACCGGGCAGTTTTCCAGTGATGGGCATCCGCGACCTGCTGCCGGCGGACTTCGATCTGGCGGACGCGATGGGCCACCGCATCCGTCATATTGCGCACGCGGAACTGCTCAATGATGGGGTGCGGCTGGGGGTGGAGCCGCTGCTGCTGCCGAACTGGCACCTGCTGGCAGGCGTCGAGGAGGAGTACAACGCCGTCTACCTCTGCTGCAAGTTCGCGGGCGATCTCAGCTTTTTCGGCAAGGGCGCGGGCGGCCTGCCGACGGCGACGGCGGTGGTCGGCGACATGGTCGATCTGGCGCTCGGCACGTCGAGCTTCTGGCCGGCGGCCGTGCCTGCGCAGCTGCTCGATCCTGCGTTGTGCGACAGGCGGCACTACCTTCGCGTGACGGCGCACCGCCACACGGGTCTGGCGCGGCGCATCGAAGGGCTGCTGCGCAAGGCTGGGCACACGGTGCAGGACCGGGCCACCTGTGTCGGCAAGAAGGACTCGATTCACCTGGGCTTTTTGCTGGCGCCCTGCAGCGACGTGCGGCTGGCGCCGGTGCGGGAGTTGCTCCTCGAGCTGGGCCGCGTGCGCGCCGTGCTGACGCTGGGCATCACCGAGTAGCTCGCGCCAGCGCTGCGCTTCGATTGCCGAAGTCGTGCCGTCACCTGTACACTGCGACGCGGCCTGGCCCTGTCCGCCCTGCCCCAACTTCCCCGAGGAAAACCATGCTGCTGCTCCGCACTGCCGCGATCGGATTCGTGATCTCCGTCTGCTTGTCCGGCTGCCTGGGCAAGGAAGCCTCCCCAGGCACGACATCCGACGGCGATGCCAGCGACACATCGAGCACCAAGGACGTCGCGCAGCAGCAGGCGCCACCTTTCAAGGACAACTGCAAGGTCGACAGCGACTGCACCAAGGCCAGCTGCGTCGTGGGCGTCTGCGTCCCGATGGCAGATCCGGCCAAGGAAGTCGGCGTGTTGACCGATCCGACGAACGACAACGTGCCGACGACCGACCCCATGCAGCTCGGCTGCGTCGGCCAGACCGTGGACGATGCGGTCAAGGCGCTTCCCAAGGACGGCAAGGCCGTGATGTGGGGCCGCGTCGACCGCTTCGGCGGCGGCGGCGTGACGACGGACATCGAAGTCGCGGTCTTTCGCGCCACCGACTTCCACCCGGAGGCGTGCTACGGCTTGACCGACGATGCGGACATCCAGGCCTGCTACCAGGACGACAACAAGGTCGGCAAGCCGCTGGCCAAGACGGTCTCGATCAGCGCCCAGCTCCCCAGCGCCCAGGCCGCTGGTCTCGATCTGGTCGGCAAGGCGAAGGAAGGCGATGACTGCGTGTTGCACCTGGACTGCGGCGCGGGCTACGAGTGCCGCTACGAGAAGTCGGTGGCGCGCAAGATCTGCATTGAAACCCATGGCATCTACGCCGTGCCGGACGTGCCGACCAACGTGCAGCTGATCGTGCGGGTGCATCCGACCAAGCCGACGAGCTCCAAGTGGCACGATGGCTATCTGTGGGACATCGTGATGTTCTCGGATCGTCTCGACAAGAAGGGCGATGGGTTCCAGCCGAGCAAGTACGTGAACCAGGACACCTACCGCGTCAACCCGACCATCGTCGGCGAGGCGCAGTGGCAGTTGGTGCCGACGACCATGGGCTTGCAGGAGATCGACACCGGCAACGGCGTCATCGGCGGGCGCATCCGCGACTGCGGCGTCGACGGCGGGCGCGGCGGCTGGGCCATCCACAACGCGAAGATCGGCCTGGGCGTCAAGGCGCAAGGCATCGCGTTCTTCAACGACAGCGAGGACGACACGGTGCCGGTCAAGACCAGCTCCGCGACGGACCTGTTGGGTCGCTACGCCGCGGTCGACATTCCGCCGGGACCGAACCGCCTCGCGGCTTCGGTGCTGACGGGCGGCAAGACGGTCCCGCTGGGCTCGATGGATGTGTACGTGATCCCGAATTCGCTGACGATTTGCTCGTTGCCAGGCCGCGTTCCGGTTCTGACGAAGTAGCGGTCGCTAGCGCTGGGGAATCGGCCGTGCCGCACCGAGGATGCGATCGATGTCCAGCGCCTCGGCGACAAGGCGAATGATCTCGTCGATCTTGCGCTTGTCCTGCGGGTGCGTCTTGACCAGCAGGTCGTGCACCGTGGCACCGACCGAGTACGTGTCGCCCTTCATCAGCACGGCAAAAAGGTCCGCCCTGCGGATCGTCTCGAGCGTGCGCTCGCTTGGCCGGTAGCCACCTGACAGCACGAAACCCAACGGCTTGTTCGGATGACCGCCCGGGTCCAGGCACAGCTCCGCCAGCGCCGAGATCACGTCCTCGCGGTCGCCCGGCACCACGACGAGGGCATCCTGGCCGATGCGCTCGACCACGTGCTC
>CAIXAA010000401.1 GCA_903917305.1 uncultured Myxococcales bacterium
CCGCGCATCCGCAGTTCGCACACCAATACTCCCAGGACAAGGAGACCTTCATGGTTCACTCCCAGCACGGACTCGATCGCCATGGCATCGCGCCGCAAGGCACCGTTCATTGGAACTACCTGTTGCCCGAACTGATTGAGCATGCGGTGCGCCGCGGCGAAGGGCGCTTGTCCGCCCACGGCGCGTTCGTCACGAACACGCTGCCGCGCACCGGTCGCTCCCCCGAAGACAAGTTCGTCGTGCGCGAGGCGGAGAGCGCGGGGCACATCTGGTGGGGCAAGTTCAACAAGCCCGTGGAGTTGCCGACGTTCGAGTACATGCTCGGCAAGGTGCGCGGCTACCTCGATGGCCGGCCGGAGCTGTTCGTCCAGGATCTCTACTGCGGCGCCGACCCGAGCGCGCGCATCAAGCTGCGCCTGGTGACCGAGAACGCCTGGCACGCGGCGTTTGCCCGCAACATGTTCATCCGCCCGCCGGTCGACGCGCTCGCCATCCATGAGCCGGACTTCACGATCCTGCACGCGCCCAACCTGCACGCGTCCGGATCGCGCGACGGCTTGCGCAGCGAGGCGTTCTGCCTGCTCAACTTCGAGCGCCGCATCATCCTGATCGGCGGCACGAAGTACGCCGGCGAGGTCAAGAAGGCGATCTTCTCGGTGATGAACTACCTGATGCCGCTGCAGGGCATCCTGCCGATGCACTGCTCCGCCAACACCGGTAATGGCAACAGCGCGATCTTCTTCGGGCTCTCCGGCACCGGCAAGACCACGCTGTCCGCCGATCCGAAGCGCGCGCTGGTCGGCGACGACGAGCACGGCTGGGGACCGAACGGCGTGTTCAACTTCGAGGGCGGCTGCTACGCCAAGATGATCAACCTCTCGCACGTGGCGGAGCCCGAGATCTTCGCGACGTCGCGGCACTTTGGCACGATCCTCGAGAACGTGGTGCTCGATGCCGAGCGCGTGCCGGACTTCGCCGACGCGTCGCTCGCGGAGAACAGCCGCGGCAGCTATCCCATTGAATTCATTCCGAACCGCGTGGATTCCGGCATGACCGGGCACCCGAGCAACGTGGTGTTCCTGACCGCGGACGCCTTTGGCGTGCTGCCGCCGATCGCGCGCCTGACGCCGGCGCAGGCGGCGTACCACTTCATCAGCGGCTACACCGCGAAAGTGGCGGGCACGGAGGTCGGCATCACCGAGCCGCAGCCCAACTTCTCGGCATGCTTCGGCGGGCCTTTCATGCCGATGCATCCGAGTGTCTATGCGGAGTTGCTGCAGAAGAAGATGGCGGAGCACGGCAGCCAGGCCTGGCTCATCTCCACGGGCTGGACCGGCGGACCGTACGGCGTCGGCAAGCGCATGGCGATCCAGGACACGCGCACGCTGCTCAATGCCGTGCTCGATGGCAGCCTGGCCAACATGCCCTTTGTGCGCAATGAGTTGTTCGGCTTCGACGTTCCGACGGCGTGCCCGGGCGTGCGCTCCGAGGTGCTTGACGCGCGCAACACTTGGGCGGACAAGGCAGCCTATGACGCGCAGGCGGCCAAGCTCGCCCGCATGTTCAGCGAGAACTTCAAGCAGTTCGCGGACGGCTGCTCAGCCGCAGTCAACGCAGCGGCGCCAAAGGTGATGTGATGGGCAATGGATTTCGCTGGGCGGCCTTGGCGTTGAGCCTCGGTCTGCCGTCCCTGGCCACGGCGGCGCCGACGGCGGTGCGGGTGGAGGCGCTGGCCGGCGACGATCCGGCGGCCGCGCCGACCCTGCAGCCGGCCCCAGCGCCAGCGCCTGCGCAACCGGAAGCGGCCGCGCTGACGGCGGACACGATGGCAACCGCGGAAAAACCGAAAGGTTTCGCGTATTCTGTCCTGCGCGATGCCCTCGTCGATGACCTCAGCGAGACGCTGCTCTACGTCAAGTCCACCAAGGAGTCGCACACGACGACTGCGGTGCCGGTCCCCAAGGATCGCGCCAAGTTGGCGGCGTGCATCGCGGGCGGCAAGGTGGACGACCTCGTGCGCGGCGCGGTGGTGACGGTCGAGTTCGACCCGAAGGGCGTGGTCAAGCCGCAGATCGTGATCCAGGCGACGGCGCAGATTGAAGTGCTGGACGGCGCCAAGGTCATGGATCGCGGCGGCAGCAAGCTGTTCGTGCTGACCGCCGAAGGTACGACGCGCGCCTTCGAAATCGCTGGCGGCACGGCGGCTTGGGACAGCGTCGTCGAAGGTGGCAAGTCGGCGGACTTGAAGCCGGGCACGCCGGTGCGCATCGAGTTCGACCCGAGTGGCCGGCAACCGCTCAAGGTCGCCATCAAAGGCCCGCCGGCAGCGCCGCAGAAGCCGCCGAGCAAGGGCAGCTGCACCGCGGCGCGGCCTGGCGCGGGCTCGCACTGGCCGACGCTGGCGCTCACTGGCCTGCTTGCGACGGGTTGGCTCGGCCTGCGCCGTCGTTCGCGCGAGCGGTAGCCCTCCAGTCTCCGACCGGCTAGAATCGCGCGACCTTGGTGCGCTCTGCGCGCCGTCCGGACAGGAGTGCTCGCATGGCTGAAGATCGGCAGTTCGACCAACTTGTTGCCACGATTGCGGATCGCGTGCGGCAGGAGCTGGCCCGCGGTTCCGCCGCCCCGGCCGCGCGCGCACCCGCCCACGACCACGGGCATGCGCACGGGCACGCGCATGGCCCCGGCTCGCCGTGCAAGGCTGGCAAGGGCGAATGCACCGGCTGCGGCTGGTCGATCTCGCGCCGCCCGGAAGACGTTCGCAAGATCGTGGACTTGGGCGCGCACCGCGTCTCCGCGTCGCCCGGCCTCCAAGGCGTGGATGTGCGGCAGGATCTGGCGCGCTACATCGATCACACGCTGCTCAAGGCCAATGTCACGCGCGACGAGTTGAAGAAGCTCTGCGAGGAGGCGCGCACGCACCACTTCGCCAGCGTCTGCGTCAACGCGACCAATGTCGCGTATTGTGCTCGGGAATTGCGCGGCTCGGGCGTGCCGGTGGTCGCCGTCGTCGGCTTTCCGCTCGGCGCGACGACGCCGGGCGCCAAGGCCTTCGAGACCAAGGAGGCCGTGCGCGACGGCGCTGAAGAGATCGACATGGTGATCAACATCGGCGCGCTGAAATCCAAGGATTACGCACTGGTGCTCGAGGACATCCGCAAGGTCGTCGAGGCGGCCGGCAACCACAAGGTCAAGGTCATCCTGGAGACGGGCGAGCTGACGCGCGACGAGAAGGTGCTGGCCTGCGCGTTCTCGAAGATCGCCGGCGCAGCTTTTGTCAAGACTTCCACAGGCTTTGGGCCCGGAGGCGCGACAGCCGAAGACGTCGCCCTCATGAAGGCGGTGGTCGGCGAGGAACTGGAGGTCAAGGCCTCCGGCGGCGTCCGCACGGCCGAAGACGTCGACCGCATGATCCAGGCCGGCGCCACGCGCATCGGCGCCAGCGCGTCTGTCGCCATCGTGCGCGGCACGCCGCCAGCGGCAAGCGGCCAGAAGAACAGCCCTCGCAAGGCGATGGGAGGCTACTGATGATCACGCGCCGCGGTGTCTCTGTCACGCTGGGGGTGCTCGCGGCGCTGGCCTTGCTGGCCGCTTGTGACGGGGGAACCACGGCGGCCAAGGCCGATGCGGCGGCAGCGTCGAACCCGGACGTCGCGTCCGGTGCAGATGCCAAGACCGATCCCAAACCCGTTGATCTCAAGTCCGATCCTGAGGCCGGCCTGCCGACCGGCGCGACGGCGCGCTACGACATGGCCGGCAGTGATTGGCACGCGCAGCCTTTTCCGACCAACGTGCGCCGCCACGCGGACGGCGCCATCGATCTGTCCGGGTTCCCGCCGCCACGCGAGGGCGACATGCCGGGAATCCTCCAGGAATACCTGGACTACGCCAAGACGAACCTCAGCGGTTGGAGCTTGCAGCCGACCTTCTACGTCGAGTTCGACGCGCCGCTCGACCCGGCGTCGGTGGTGCTGCCGGCGGACACGGTGGGGACGGACCACTACTTCCTGATGGACGTCGATCCCGCGAGCCCCGCGTATGGAAAGACGATTCCGCTGCGTGCGAGCGTCTCCGGGCCCAAGCGGGCGCAGCACCTGCACGCCAACCTGTTCATGGCGCAGCCCGTGTGGGGGACGCCGCTGCGGCCGCTGACGACGTATGCCTTCGTGCTGCGCCGCAACCTCCATGATGCCGCGGGGAAAGTGCTTGGCCGACCCAAGGTTCTCGGCGACGTGCTCGATCGGCTGCAAGGCGGCGTTGCGCCGGCTGGCGACGTGACCGAGGTCGCGTTGCAGGAGTCCTTGAAGCCGCTGACCGCCATGATCGCCGCTGGAAAACTGCCGGTTCCTTACAAGGACATCGCGGCGGCGGCGGTCATCACCACGGGCAATCCGACCGGCGAGCTGGTCGGCATGGCCAAGTGGGTGCGCGAGCAGGCCCAGACCGAGGAGGCGACGAATTGGGTCAAGGGCAATGCCAACGACCCGAATTTCGACTTGTACACAGCAAGTTACAAGGCGCCCAACTTCCAGGTCGGCGACTGCCCCTACGACGACGACGGCAGTGGCGGGTTCGCGTTCGACGCCAAGGGCAATCCGCTGGTGCAGCACACCGAGGACCTGCGCGTGGCGGTCGCCGTGCCCAAGGACATCCACCTGGCCAAGGACGGCAAGCTGCCGGTCTCGCTCTCTGCGCATGGAACTGGCGGCGATTACCTGTCTTTCGCCAGCGGCGGCAAGTTCAAGATCAGCACCGAACTGACCTCGCGCGGCATCGCCATCATCAGCATCGACCAGCCGATGCACGGGCCGCGCTGCAATCCGCAGATCACCGGCGCCGTGCTTGACTTGAAGACCTTCAATTTCCTCAACATTGCCGCCGGTCGCTCGGGGTTTCGCCAGTCCGCGCTCGACACCGTGTTCCTCGCGCGCATGGTGCACGAAGGCAAGCTGAACGTGCCGGCCACCGTGAGTGCAGACGGCATGGCCGTTCAGTTCGACCCGAACCGCGTGACGTTCATCGGCCACAGCCAGGGCGGCCTGTCGGGAGCGCTTGCGGCGGGCATCGAGCCGTCGTTCAAGGCCTTCGTGCTGTCGGGCGCCGGCGCCGGCCTGTCGCTCACCATCATGTTGCGCAAGTATCCCGCGGACATCTCGCACACGCTGACGACGGTGCTCGGGCTCGATGACGGCGAACTGAGCGAGTTCCACCCGGCGATCTCGCTGGTGCAGGCGCTCTCGGACGCGACCGATCCGCTGAGCTACGCGGCCCTGGCGTTCCAGCGCGACGAAGGCGTGCGGCCGCCGCACCTGCTGCTGACCGAAGGCCTGCTGGACCAGGACACGCCGTCGGCGACGGCGGAGGCGCTGGCGAGCGCGCTCGGCCTCGGGGTGCTGGCGCCGATGGTGCACCTGTGCGAGGCGATGACTACCGGCAAGACGCCGGTGCTGACGGGCCCGGTGACCGACAACCTCACGCGCGGCAAGTTCACGTTCACGGGTGTGGTGTCGCAGTGGGCCAACTTCGACCACTTCGTCATCTTCGACAGCGGCGACACGGCCAAGCTGTACGCGGAGTTCCTGACGACGGCTTCCGATTCTGGTGAAGCCACGGCAGTTCTCCCTTAGGATCTGACATGTTCACAGATATCTCCTGGCGCAGTCGCGCGGTCAGCGCCGACGACGCCGCCCGCCTCATCCCCAGCGGTGCCAAGGTCTTCATCCACGGCGCGGCCGCGACGCCGATCCCGCTCATCGACGCGATGTGCGACCGCACGGATCTCGAGCGCGTCACGCTCTACCACCTGCACACGCAGGGGTCCGCGCGCTTCGCCGAGGCGGAGTTCGCCGGGCGCTTCTACTCCGTGTCGCTGTTCGCCGGCTCGGGCGTGCGCAAGCCGATCGAGGAAGGCCGCGCCGACTTCATGCCGATCTTTCTCTCGGATATTCCGGGCTTGTTCACGTCGCGCGCGGTGCCGCTCGACGTCGCGCTGCTCCAGGTCTCGCCGCCGGATCGCCACGGCTATTGCACGCTGGGCACCTCGGTCGACACGGCCAAGGCGGCGGCCGACTCCGCGCGCATCCTGATTGCCGAAGTGAACGAGCAGATGCCGCGCACCCATGGCAACACGATGGTCAGGTTCGACCGCATCGACGCCTTCATCCACACCGACCGGCCCCTGGCCGAAGCCGACGTCGTGGAGGAAACCGCCGTTGAGGCGCGCATCGGTGAAATCATTGCCGATCTCGTGGAAGACGGCTCGACCTTGCAGATGGGCATCGGCGGCATTCCCAACGCGGTGCTGTCGCGGCTCGGCAACAAGCACGACCTCGGCATCCACACCGAGATGTTCTCGGACAATGCGATCCCGCTGATCGAGAGCGGCGTCATCACGAACCGTTTCAAGAAGGTGCACAACGGCCGCACCACGACCAGCTTCGTGACCGGCTCGCGCAAGCTGTTCGACTTCGTGCACGACAACCCGACCGTCGAGTTCCATCCCTGCGATCGCACGAACGACACTGCGCAAATCCGCCAGAATCCCAAGGTGGTGGCGATCAACTCGGCCATCGAGATCGACCTGACCGGCCAGGTCTGCGCCGATTCCATCGGGCACCGCATCTTCTCGGGGATTGGCGGCCAGATGGACTTCATCCACGGCGCGGCGCTGTCGCAGGGCGGAAAGCCCATCATTGCCTTGCCTTCGACGGCGGCGCACGGGACGGTCTCGCGCATCACGGCGGCGCTCAAGGCGGGCGCGGGCGTGGTGACGACGCGCGGGCACGTCCACTGGGTCGTGACGGAGTTCGGCGCCGTCAACCTGCACGGCCTGACGCTGCTGCAGCGCGGCGAAGCGCTGATCTCGGTGGCGCATCCGGACTTCCGCGCGGAATTGCGCCGTGAGTTCGCGCAGATTCGCCACATCGTCCTGAACGGCTAGCTGTCACTCCAGTAGCTGCAGCCAAGTCTCCAGCCACAGCCGGCCCGCATCGCAGCCAGCGTCCCAGCCGCGTTCCGGGTGAAATTGGCTTGCCAGAATCGGCCGTTCCGGATGGGCGAACGCCTCGATCGGCGTCGGCGCGCTGTGCGCCACGGTGCGCCACGGTGGCGGCAGCGCGGTGACCTGCTCGACGTGGCTCTGCTCCACGCGCCCGCCGGTGTCCTGCCAGTTGCGCGCCAGTCCCGGAGGCAGCCACGAGGGCAGCGCATCCAGGTCCAGCTCCACTTCCAACGGGCCAAGAATCTTGCGCAATCCCACGTAGTCGTTGCCCTGCACCTTGCCATGGGCCGGCGCGACGCGGCCGCCGTGCGCCAGCGCGAGCGCCTGCATGCCGCCGCAGATACCGAGGATCGGACCGCGGAAGTCCTCGACGAGCCTGCGCACCCACGGCAGGAAAGCCGCGTCGTAGGCGGCGAACGGCGTGCCTTGCGGTCCGAGCACGAGGCCGCGCACGCCGCTGAGGCAACCGCGCGGATCGGAACGGACTTGGGCGAATGGCCGCGTGACGATGTCGGTGCCTGGACGGGCCAGACGGCGCAGCGCGGCGTCGATGCGAGCGCAGCCCGCGCCTTCGCCTGGATCGATGTTCAGGTTGATGATCAGGAGCTTGGACATGCCGTCACGCCCTTTGCGGCTCGCCCGGCTGCAGGCCTTGGGGCAGCACGTCGCCGGGCGCTTGCCACCAGGCGCGCAGGACATCGGCCAGCCACTCGGGCTTCTCGTGGTGCACGTTGTGCCCCGCGCCGTGCACCAAGGCACAGGTGGCGCGCGGCAGGGCGGCATGGCGCTCCGCCAGGTCTTTCGGCGTCCATTCGCCGAGTTCCGTGTAGATCGACAGCGTCGGCATCGTCATTGCGCGCCACAGCGGCATGCCATCTTCGGTGCGAAACGGCCGCGGACCGGGCGTGCGGTGCAGCGGATCGTGGCGCCAGACGACCTGCCCGGCAGCGCCGAAGGGCTCGGTTCCCGAGGTTGCGAGGCGCAGCGCGTGTTCCCCAGACAGCCGCTCGTTGGCGAACTGCAGGCGCGCTGCCGCGTCCGCCACGCCGTCCATCGGCCGCCGCGCCGCGCGCCGGGTCGCCTCGTCGCCGCCAAAGCCGCGCGCATCCAGGGCGTGCGTCCAGGTGCGCAGCCGCTCCAGCCCGCGTTCCGGCGGCGTCGCCGGCGGCCCCATGCCATCGAGCAGCACGACACTCTGCACGCGATCGGCAAACAGCGCCGCCAACCCCGTCGCGATCATGCCGCCCATCGAGTGGCCGACAAGGTGGAACCGCGTCAAGCCCAGCGCGCCGATGAGCGTGTGCAAATCATGGTAATAATCATGGAAATGGTAGTAACCGCCCGCGCCGACCCAGCCGGAATGCCCATGGCCGCGCACGTCCGGCGCCAGGATGCGGTAGGAATCCGCCAGGCGCTCCGCCGTCACCGCATAGGACAGGCCGTGGTCGAGAAAGCCGTGGAGGAGCATGGCCACCGGCGCGTCCGGCCGGCCCCACGCGTGCCACGCGAGGCGCAGGCCCCGCACCTCGTAGAACCCTAGCTCTGCCATGGTGTCCTTCAGTGGCGGTACTCGAGGCCGACGGCGATGTGCAGGCCGCCAACCGAGTTCTGTTCGTTGATGTAGCTCGTCGAATTGGCGCCGGAGCGGCCGGGAATCGTCTGCAGCTCGCCGCCGAAGATCTCCGAGGTGCGCAGGGAGGAGCCGCCGATGCCCGTGCTGAGGATCAGCGTGCCGTGGCCGCCGACGCCGCGCAGGTACGTTCGCATGCCGACTTCGCCCCAGCCAAGGCCCGTCGTGCCGCCGCCCGCGCCGTAGAGGTTGAGTTCGCGCGTCAGCGGGATGTCGAGGGAGCCTTCGAGGTAGCCCCAGCGGAACTGGCCGCTGCTGATGGTGACGGTGTCGGTGACGCGCAGGTTGAGCCCGTCGATGGCGCCCAGGCGCAGGTGCTGGACGACGGTGGGTCCGGACTGCGCGCAGTTGAAGCGCTGCGGGTGGACGGCGCCGCCGCTGCTGTCGGCGCTGGCCACCGAACCGGTCAGGAAGCCGTTGCTGCTGCAGTCGTAGTCGTTCAGCGTCTGGAACTCGTGGCGGAAGTAGCCGGTGCCGAGGCCGAACTCGAAGAGATCGTTGCTGTACGACACGATGACCTGCATGTTCGCGGCGTCGACGCCGTGC
Source organism: uncultured Myxococcales bacterium (assembly GCA_903917305.1). Lineage (GTDB taxonomy): Bacteria > Myxococcota_A > UBA9042 > UBA9042 > UBA9042 > CAIXAA01. Next base: position 9,174 of record CAIXAA010000401.1, read on the forward strand.
GGGACCGAGAAGCCCAAAGGCGCGACCCTGGCTTGCAAGTGCAGGAATTGCCAGTAATAACCAAACGCCAACTCGGTCACGCTGGCGACGTCGACCTTGCCGAAGTTGAGCATCGGCCGCAGCGTGGCGCGCGCCCAGGTGTCGTAGCCGGCGCGACCGGCGAAGATGCTGGAGCGGCTGGCAGGTCGGTCGGTCACTTCGACCGTGTCGCCAACGCTGGCGTTGTCGCCGCGGCCGAGTTCGGCGATGGCGCGCGTGCCCTGGACCTGGCGCACTTCGAGCACGGCGACCGGCGCGTTGGTGACGGCGGCTTCCTCCTTGCCGGAGAAGAGGTTCAGGCGCGTCTCGACGCTTTGCGAGCGGATGAGCACGTGGTCGCCCGGGCGCAAGGTCCCGGCGCTGTCCAGTTCGATGAGCACGCTGCCGCCATGCGCGGTGGCGACCTTGCCCAGCACGGCGCTCGCGGCGGCGCGCGCGGGGGGCGCGGCGGGGGCGACGGCGTTCGGACTGGCGACGGCAACGGGGCGCCACGCTTCGAGTTTGCCGCCCTCGGCGACGGCGAAGGCTTGCACGCGCTGCTCCGCAACGACGGCGAAGACGACGCCGTCGGTCACGCGCAGATCGACGATGGTGCCGCCAAGGTCGCGCTCGCCGCGCTTCTGCGGCGTCCGTGGGTCGCTGATGTCATAGGTGACCAGCTTGCCGTCGGCCGTGGCGCCCACCAGCAAGGTGCCGGCGACGCGGTGCAGCACGAGTTCTGCGGGGACGGCCACGGCCGCGACCTCCGCAGCGGGTGCGGGCGGCACGTCGGCAGCCGCAGGCCAGGCGCAAAGGCTGCCTGCGCAAACGAGAAGAAGGGCCCGAGCCCAAGGCATCGCAGACATGGCCACCTCCACAGCGCAAGCAAGAGTGCAACGGTTGCGCGGCCCAGCATCCAAGCGCAGCGGCAGACTGTCAAATCGCAAGGCATCTC
>CAIXAA010000402.1 GCA_903917305.1 uncultured Myxococcales bacterium
AGAACGGACTTCTTCTTGAAAGAGCGGGGAATCGGCTGGGATGCGCTCGAGCGTGCAGTCGAGCAGGCGCACCTCATGCCGGGTGCGGTCGACCAGCGTCACAAGCTGCGCGAACGCCAGAGGAAAAGTCTGCGTTACCTCGAAGGCATCGGGCCAGACGAAGAGAATCCGCACAGTGCTCTCCCGAATGACGCGGTGAGGCGAAGATAGGACCAAGCCGGACCGGCATTCATCATGGCGATCGTGGTAGGACCTGTCAACGCACAACTCTGACCCGGCGGGCCGTCGCGATCCCCCGCGGCAATGGTTCGAGGCGCCGGCCTCCCGAGGCCAGAAACCGCCATGAACATGCGCAAGGTGCAAGTCAGGGTGGCTGCGTGGCTGGACGCGAGAGCAGCGCCGCCAAAGGCACGCGGAAAATCCCCGTCGCGGCCCAAATCCAGGCGTAATTCCGCGAGATGAAGAGTCCTTCGGCCTTTGGACCAATGCGCAGACGCCGCAGCTCTCGACCGGTGCGCGTGTCGAACGAGATCACCTCGCCGTCCAGGTACGAGACCGCCAGCAGGGTCTTGCCGTCGGCCGTCGGCTCGATGCTCCGACACATCATCGGCGCCGGGATCGTCAGGACAATCTGCAACGTTCTGGCGTCGATCTTCCACACGGCCTGCTTCAAGAACCCCGCCACGTAGAGGAAGGCACCGTCGCTGGAGACGTGCATATCGGCAGGAACACCGGGTAACTTGACGAAGCGCAGCGGTTTGAGCGAGTCGCCGTCCAGTTCGATGAGGTTCCAGCGTGGGTGTGACAGCGCGTAGATCCTGCCGCTGACCGGATTGCGCTGCAGGGCGCCGAGGTAGTCACCACGCCGAATACCCTGGACTCCCGCAAGGTTGACGACGTTGGCCAGCGCTCGCTTGACCGTGTCCCAGACCAGGATCACCGGACTTCGCGCGTTTCCGAGCAGCACGCGGTGCGTCGCGCAATCGTGCAGCACGAAGTTGATTTCCTCGACCGGCTCGCTGCCCACCCAGCGGGGCAGCCGGATCTCGGTCAAGTGGAACGTCCGCGGATCGATTTCCAGCATGGTCGAGTCATGCCACGGCGACGCGAACAGCCGATCCGAGCACGTGGACTGAAACTGGCGAACGACAGACCCGATGTGCACCCGCGCCTGCTGCCGCGCCAGGTCCACCCACCAGAGATCGGGCAATTTCGAGTCACGCAAGCCGTTGAACGTCAGGCCGCTGGAGGCGACGATCGTCGTCTCGTCCTCGAGGACATGAAGATCTCGTGCGAAAAAGGGCGGTTCCGCGAAGGGCAGGTCGGCGACCGGTTTCGCGAATGGAAAGACGCGCTCCGCCGGTGGTTCGGCCGTCAGATCGAGCAAGTGTGCGTGACTGTTGGGGAAGTGATAGTAGAACTGGAACAAGCCGAGCGTGAACAGCGTGGGCAGCACGAGCGTCGTCGTGAGGCGCCAGCGCCGCTGCCGGACCGTGAACCAACCGTGCAGCCCGAGAAGGACGGTCGCGCCCAGGGCTCCCACGACGGGACTGGCGCGGTAGGCGACACCGCCGGCCTCCGGCCAGTAGCCGACCAGCGTCACGTACAGATCCGTCGTCGTGAGCAGCATCGCCGGGCGGCCGACCAGCACGTAGAAGTAGGCGCTCATGGCGGCCAGTCGCACGGCCAGCGCCAGCGGATAGCGCTGGGTGCTGGTCTCGCCGCGCGGGCCATCGAGTCGATGAGACGCCCACCACTCCAGCGCCCAGCCGGGGGGCAACAGCAGCCAGAGCCAAAGGCTGTCCGGCAAATCTCCCGCGATCATCAAGCGGTTGACGGGCACCCAGGCAAGGTACGGCGCGACCGTCAGGACCGACGGCGCCAGCGCGCGCAGCGCCGCCTTGCGTGCGCGCGCGAGCCACCCGTCCTGCTTCCGCGCTTGCGCCATGCTCGGCTCCGCGTGCACTTCAGCCACTAGCCGCGCACGATGCGCCAGACCAGCCGGAGGAAAAGGCCGAACTGTTGCGGGTCACGGATCCTGCGCAGCAGCTTGGCGAACCGGCCGCGCGTCAAGTAGAAACCCACGTAGGCCTCCACCATCAGCAGATGCAGCTTGGTCTCCGAGTAGGCCGCGAACGTGCGGCCCGGAACGAACGCGGAACGGCTTTCGAATTCGCCCGCTTGAATCAGCCCCTCTGCCACGGCTTCCTCATAGATCTCGGTCCCCGGCAGGAGCATCAGCGAGAAGAAATTGGCGCGATCCAGCGGGAGTTCCCGCGCGAGCCGGATCGTGTTGCGCGCTTCCTCAACGGTCTCATGTGGATAGCCAAGGATGAAGTGACCACTGAGCGTCATGCCCGCCGTCTCCTTGACCAGCTGGACCTTGTCGCGAATCGTCTGGATCGTCAGTTGCTTGCGCATCTTGTCCAGCCGGCTTTGCGTGCCCGCTTCGATGCCGACGGCCAGGGAGTAGAAGCCAGCCGCGCTCATCGCATCGAGCACTTCGCGGTCCATCGAATCCAAGCGGACGCCATTGGGGGCGGAGAAGCTCAGGTTCAGCCCCTCGCGCACGACCGCCCGGCAGAACTCCAGCAAGAACTTGCGGTTGATGGTCAGCCCGTCGTCCATCGCAATGATCTCTTGGGCACCATAGACATCCCGCAGCATCTTGAGTTCGTCGAGGATCACGTCCATCGGACGGGCCCGGACCTGACGTCCCGTGACTGCGTGGGCGCTGCAGTACGCACAGTGAAAGGGGCATCCGCGTGTGAATACGGTGGCAATTGCCCTCTGCGCAGTCAACTGAGCCCCGGGAATCGCGAAATACCGTTGCGGCTGCATCAAGTCCCAGGCGGGCATCGGATACTCAGACAGGTCCGGATACCGGCGCGGCGCTCCGCGGACTGCGGCGCCATCCGCACCCCGTGCCCACAGACCGGGCACGTCGGCCGCGGGGCATTCGTCGCGCAGGAACCGATCGAACTCAGGAAAGGCCCCTTCGGCCTCGCCTTCGATCAGCGCATCGAGCTCAGGGAACTTGCGCATGGCCAGTTCCGGCGTGGCGGAGGGAAACGGTCCCCCGGCAATGAGGCGCACGTTCGGAAACGCGCGCCGCAGCGCTTGCACCAACTCCATGACGTAGGGCACAAATATCGTAAAGACATGGACCCCGATGACGTCCATGGGCCCCAGCGCGGCCGCTTCGCGAATCAAGTCCTCCGCTTCGCACTTGCGCAGGCCCTGGTCGATGTAGCTGACCTCCCAGCCAAAGCGCCGAAATGCGGCCGCCACGTAGCCCATGCCGATGTTCATGCCGGCCGTGCCGGAGGGCTGCTTCGATCCTTGTGCATTGATCAGGAGCAGCCTCTTGGGGGCTTGGCTGGAATTCTCACTCTGAGTCATCAGTCCTCGGCGGTCACGTGCTGGCATACGGACCGGATGCCGTGCATTTCGGAGATTGCGATGGCCCTGTCGCCGATTGTGACAGACAAATCGGCACCACAGTGGATGTTGAAACGCGGCCGGGGGCTTGTCAACTTCGCAGGCATACCTGGCTGATTTCACGGCCTGCGCAAAGCTGGCCGACGAAACGATCCGATCGGCGTTCGTTGGGGGCCAGAGCTGGTGCCGACGGCCGCGCCGTCGCGCGGTTCGCTTGACATGGGCGACGGTCTGCGTAGCATGGCCGGGCCGCATCGGCGAGGCGGCCGTCTCGAGGAATGCTTGAAGATCCTGCTCGTCAATCCACCCATTCGCAATCCCGGCAAAGTTCCCGGCCCGAATTCAACCTGGGTGCACCATGAGTTGGCGCCACCTCTTGGGTTGATGGCCCTGTCTGCCTACATCAAGCGCTTCGGCTATTGCGATGTGGAGCTGCTCAACGGGCAGACGCCCATCGTTCCGAGCGACCAGGAAATCGTCGCGGCGGTCCAGCGGTTCAAGCCCGATGTCGTGGGCGTGACGACCCCCACGCTGTTCTTCTTCAGCGTCATGCATATCTGCCGGCTCATCAAGGCGGCGCTGCCTGAGACCAAGATCGTGCTCGGCGGCCCTCACTTGACGATCTTCGCCAAGGAGTCCGTTGCGCATCCCGAGGTGGATTTTGGTGTCGCCGGAGAAGGGGAGTACACCTTCCTGGAATTGCTCCAGACCCTCGATTCCGGCGGCGACCTGGCGGGCGTCCAATCGCTGGTCTGGAAGCGGGATGGCGAAGTCGTGGAGAATGCGCCGCGCGTCCTCACGGAGTCGCTCGACGCCCTGCCCATGCCAGATTTCGGCCTCTTCGATCTGCGCCAACATCGCATACCGTATGATGATTATCACCCGTCGGGCGTGATCATCTCCAGCCGCGGCTGCCCCTACCAGTGCTCCTTCTGCAGCAGGAACTACCCGTACTACCGGATGCGCAGTGCAGGCAGCGTGGTCGACGAGATGCAAGCCTACAAGGACATGGGCTACAAGGCCGTGTCCTTCTATGACGAGAGCTTCAACGTTTCCAAGAAGCGCGTGCTGGAGATTTGCCGCCTGGTCCAGGAGCGGCACCTGAATCTCCCGTGGAGCTTCCGCGGCCGCGTCGATCGCTTCGACGAGGACACGGCGAAGGCGATGGCGGCGGCCGGTTGCGTTCGCGCCCACTTTGGCGTCGAATCCGGAGCCCAGGAGGTGCTGGACGAAGTCTGCAAGAACATCAGCCTGGAGCAGGTGCGCGATGCGTTTCGGCTGTGCAAGAAGTATGGCATCAGCACCGTGGCCTTCTTCATCTTGGGACTGCCGCGCGAGACCAAGCAGCAGGCCCGGCGGACGATCGATTTCGCGCTGAACATCGACCCGGACTACGTCCTGTACACGAGTCTGATGCCGATGCCCGGATCGCCGATCTACCTGGAGGCCCTGGCGGCTGGCGCGTTTTCGGACTACTGGCGCGAGTTCGCCCGCAATCCCGTACCCGACTTCGCCGTGCGCACCTGGGAGACGGGCATGACGGAGGCGGAGATTTTCGACCTGATGTTGGAAGGTCTTGCCCGGTTCTACCTGCGACCCCGCTACATTGCGCGCCGGCTGCGCCAGGTCAAGAGCTTCGAGGATCTGCGAGCCAAGACCGAAATGGGGCTGCAGTTGATCGGGCGCATGGCGAAGAGCGCCCTGCGCTGAAGCCATGAATCGGCCTACGGAAGTGGAGGTCAGATGCCCGTCGATGGTAAGGGCCGCGCGGTGTGGCTGCTCAAGCCGGACAGCTTCGCCGTCTCCACCTTTCCGCCCTTGAGCCTGATGGCGCTGGCCGCCTGGCTGCGCGAGCGCGGGCACGCGGTGCGCATCCTGGATCTGGGCTACCCCGAAGATCGTGACCAATTGCAGGCGCTTGCCGACACGGACCGGCCACTCCTGTTCGGCGTCACGGCGACCACGCCGGAGTTCAGCGCGGCCGCCCGCCTCGTGCGGGCGCTCAAGGCGCGCCATCCGCACGTGCCGGTCGTGCTGGGCGGCGTTCACGTCTCGGCCTTGGGGCCGGATGCTCTCGCCGAAGCGGGTGCGGAGTTCGGTGTGTGCGGCGAGGGCGAGGAGACGCTGACGGAGCTGGTCGCCGCGCTGCAAGCCGGTGCCGACGTTGCGGCGTTGTCAGCCATCCGCGGGCTCGTCTGGAAGCAGGGCGCCAGCTTCGTCGTCAATCCGCCGCGACCGGTGCTGGACGACGTCGACACGCTGCCCATGCCAGCCTGGGACCTGGTGCCGGCAGAGCGCTACATCTCGAAACCCTTCGGCATCCTGCAGAAGCGGCCGCGTACGGGCTTTGTCGTGACCTCGCGCGGCTGCCCCTTCGCCTGCACGTTCTGCGCCCACGAGATGATGGGCAAGACCTTCCGCGGCCGCAGCGCGCTGCGCGTCGTCGACGAAATCGAGGTGCTCTACCGCGACTACGGCGTGCGCGAACTGCTCATCGTCGAGGACAACTTCACCTTCGATCGCGGGCGTGCGGCGGCGATCTGCGAGGAGATCCTGCGTCGCGGCCTGGACATCGCCTGGCGCACTCCCAACGGCGTGCGCATCGACTCGCTGGATGCGCCGCTCGTGGCGCTGATGAAGCGCAGCGGCTGCTACCTGCTTGGTTTTGGTATCGAATCCGCCGATCGCGACGTGCTGCGGCGGGCGCGCAAACCCCTCGACCTCGATGCCGTGGCACGCACGGTGGCCTTGGTGCGCCAGCACGGCATCCTGACGTTTGGCACCTTCATTCTGGGGTGGCCAGGCGAGACGCGCGCGTCCGTGCTGGAAACCATCCGCTACGCGGCGAGCCTCGAGCTCGACATCGCCCACTACGGGCTCTACGCGCCCTATCCAGGCTCGCATGATTTCGAGGAGATGCGCGATCGGCCGGGCCTGCGCGACTGGGACCGCTACCTCGCCTTCGAGGCGCTGCCGTGCTCCGACCTGCCACCGGCCGAGCTCAAGGCGCTGCTGCGGCGCGCCTATGCCGATTTCTACTTGCGGCCTGCGCGCTTGCGGCTGTATGCGCGGATGCTCGGGCCGGCGCAGCTGTGGGCGGCGGCGCGCACGCTGTACCACTACGTGGCGTAGGTTGCGCTAGGAGTCTGTCGGCCATTGGCCGAGAGACTCCTGCTGCTTGTTGTTTGGAACGGTCGGCCAAGAACTGCAGGAAGTCAGAGTCAAGCTTGCGTGCAGAGCACGACCATGCAGTTTCGGCCGCCGGCAGTCCGCGTCCGCGGCCTGCCTAGGAGCTTGGCGCCTATCGGCGACAACCTCCTAGCGCAGGGCGATGACGGCACTGCCGCGCACGTAGCGCGCCAGGTCGGAAACGCTCTTGATATTGCGGCATTGCCCGAGAATGTACGGCGCGCGCAGGTAGAACTCGCGCATACTGCGGCGCAGCAGGTCCTCCAGTTCCTCGGCGCGCAGCGAGGCCGGCAGGTAGGAGATGTCGTACATGTTCATCTTGTCGCTGCCCAGGAATCCCGGCTCCCAAACCACCTCTTGGTGGATTTCTGTTCCGGGAAACGGCGTGAGCGCGCAGACATTGACGAAGTCCAGTGGCAGGCTCTTCATGAAGGCAATGGTCTCCAGGCCTTCCGCGTAGGTTTCGGTCGGAAATCCGAAGATGAACATGCCGTACGTTTGAATTCCAGCCGCGCGGATCATCGTCACGGCTTTGCGCACCTGCTCGAGCGTGATGCCCTTCTTGATGCGGTCGAGGATGCGCTGCGATCCGGTCTCGATGCCCAGAAGCAGGCGCCAACACCCGGCTTTCTTCATGGCGCGCAGCATCTCTTCGTCGATGGTGTCGACGCGCGCGCTGGCCGCCCAGCTCAAGTCGATGCGCCTCTCGCTGATCAGGTTGCACAGGGCGAGGACGCGCTTGCGGCTGAGCGTGAAGTTGTCGTCGTAGAAAAGCACCTCGCGGATCCCGTAGTTGCGCTGGAGTTGCTCGATCTCCGCGACGATGTTGGCGGGTGAACGGATGCGCGTGCGGTTGTCGGTGTGGCAGAACGTGCACTTGCCCGGGCAGCCGCGCGAGCCGAACACGGCGGCGAACGGCAGCCGGCGGTACGACTGCGGCGAAGGGCGATACGCATCAAATCCAAGCTGTTCGCGATCCGGCAGCAGCATCTTGTCGATGTCGCGCAGGATGGCGTCCTGGTCGGAGGCGAGGATGCCGGTGGCGCTGCGCCAGGCAAAACCGTCCATGGCTGGCGGCGGTTCGCCCGCTGCCAGTGCGGACACCAGGCGGCAGAACGATTCCTCGGCGTCGCCGTAGAAGGCGTAGTCGAAGTCCAGCCCTTCTTGCAGCGCCTTGGCGCGAACGGCGTTGACGTGCGCTCCGCCGACCGCCAGGCGGATATGCGGAAATTGCTGACGAATCAGGCGGGCGAGATGCATCGCCTCGCCCCAGTTCCAAGTCACCGACGAGATGCCGACGATGTCCACGGCTTCGCGCGCGATGCGGTCCAGGATCTCCGGCTGCGACGCGCGCAACCCATCGACAATCCACGCCTGGTGCCCGGCCTGCTGCAGGTAGGACGCGAGGTACATGAGGCCGTAGGGCGGCTGCAGGCCCAGGATCGGCTTCTGGCCGCCCAGCGCCTTGAGCATGCCGCTGAACGCTTGGTAACGATTCGGCAAGATCGCGCTCATCGGCTGCGGCGGCGTGGTGAGCAGGACCTTCATCGGCGCTCCGCCAGGGCCACGGCTTGCGGCGCGAAGTGGCGCAGGATGCGCATGCGGCACCCGTCGCGCAGCCCCAAGACGACGCCGCAGAGCCAGACCACGCGTGCGAGGAGCATCCAGAGAAAGACGCGCAGCCGTCCGTAGTTCCCCATGCCGTCGCCGAGGTAGCGAAAGAACCGGGCGTGGAAGGTGGCGAAGAACAGCAGGCCGGACAGCTCGATGGCGCCGGCCGCCGCCAGCCCCGGCAGGCCAAGCGGCAGCAGCAACGGCGCAGCCAGCATCGCAGCGATGACGGCCAGCTGCGGCAGGATCGGCTCCCCGGCGTAAAGGTCCTTGGTGATCAGGATCTTCGGGAACTGGAACACGCTCACCACGCCAGCGCGCGCGCCGCCGAACTGCTGGCGCAGGTAGGCGCGCCAGGAGTCGCGGAAGTGGTGCCGGACGTAGTTCTCGTGCGACCACAGGATCTTGTGGCCTTGTTCGGCGATGAGGAAGCCCAGCTCCGAGTCCTCGTTGATGGCGGCGGCCTTCTGCGTCGCCGGATCGGCGCGCGGATCGAGGTAGTACTCGGGATAGCCGCCCACCTCCTCGAAAACACGGCGGTCCATGATGCAGTTGGCCGAGGTCGTGGTGCGCAGGTGCAGCGAGGGCAAGGTCAGCCGGCGAAAGAACGCTTCGTGCGAGGCGAACAGGGCAGGCGGTGCGTCCCCGGTGCTGACGACGTAACCGCTGCAGATGACTTGCACATCCGCATGGGCGGCGAGCAGTTCGCGGTACTTCGTCAGCCAGGTCTCCGGAACGGTCACGTCGGCGTCGACGAACGCCAGCAGCGTGCCCGTCGCGCGCCGCGCCCCGTGGTTGCGCGCCACGGCCTGCCCTTTGTTGCAAGGCAGCGAAAGAAATGTGAAACCAGCCGATTCGCACAGCGACTGCGCCAGCGCGACCGAGCCATCCGTGCTGCCATCGTCGACGACCAGGACCTCGTGGTTCGCATCCGCCAGGCGCGCCAGCGACGCGAGGCAGATCTCCAGCGTGCGCGCGGAGTTGTACACCGGGACGATGACCGAGATCTTGGGGATCTGCGCCTGCATCCTCGCCTACGCCATGTAGTGGTACAAAACCCGTGCAGCTTCGGCGATTTGCTTGGGGCCGAGCTCGCGCGCCAGCAGCGCCATGCGCGACGGATTCAGGAAGAACGACGGATAGGACAGGCGCAGCAGGGCCTTGAGCGCGGGCTGCGACAGGTCCGTTCCGGGAAATGGCTTGAAGAACAGGTAATTGTTCCAGTCGCGGGCACCCGGACCGTCCTTGAGGCGCTCGAAGTCGGCCGAGCCGGGGTAGGGCGCGTACAGGCCGAAGTGCGCGAGGTCGAGGTCGGAAGTGGCTGCAAATTTGATGGTTTGCAGCGCGGAGCTCCACGTCTCGCCGGGCAGGCCGAGGATGAAGTAGCCGAAGGTCATGATGCCATGGCGCTTCACCATCGCGACGCGGTCGGCGACGATGTCGAGGTCGAGGTGCTTGTGCGCGCGCTTGAGGATGCCGCGGTCGCCGGATTCGATACCGAAACCAAGCAGATAGCAGCCACTGCGCTTCATCAGGTCGAGCAGCGGCGGGTCGAGCGTGTCGATGCGCACGCCGTTCGGGGTGCGCCAGGAGATGTCGAGGCCGCGGCGCAGGATCTCCTCGCAGATGGCCACGGCGCGGTCGCGATTGAAGGTGAAGTTGTCGTCAATGATGAGGAATTCGCGGATGTTGCGCTCGCGGTAGAGCGTTTCGATTTCGTCGACCACCACGTTCGGACTGCGGCCACGAAAGGCGCGGCCGAGGGTCGTGTGCGAGGCGCAGAAGGTGCAGCCGAACGGGCAGCCGCGCGAGGTCATCACGAAGGCGGTTCGCTCGCGTTTCTGCAGGAGATGCCAGGGCTTGATGAAGTAGCGCTCGCAGCGCACGAGGTCCCAGGCGGGGGCCGGCAGCGAGTCGACGTCGCGCAGCATCGGGCGCGGCGGGTTGACGCGGAAGGTCGCGCCGTCGCGCCAGACCAGGCCCTTGATGGCGGCGAAATCGGCCGCAGCGCCGCCAGCTTGGATGGCGACGATCAGCTCGATCAGCGTGAACTCGCCCTCGCCGCAGACGCCGAAGTCGGCGCCGGCCTCCTCCAGCGCGCTGGCGCCGAGGGCCGAGACGTGGATGCCGCCGATGACGACCGGCACGCGCGGAAAGCGCGCCTTCAAGTCCTGGACGACGAGCGTGGCCGCAGGAAAGTCCGGCGTGGTCGAAGTGAGGCCGAAAAGAGTAGGTGCGTCAGCAGGTTGCAGGGCCTTTAGGTCCGCAATGTCCTCGGGGAAGCACAAGTCGAGCACGTGCGACGTGTGGCCGGCATCGCGCAAGAACGCGGCCAAGGCCATCAGGTTCAAGGGCGGCGGGCTCGAGAAGGCGAAGCTGCTGGGCTTCAAGAGCAGCACTTGGGTCGGCCGTTGGGGTCCGGACATGCTCCACCTCTTGCCGCGCCGCGGAGCCCGCGAGTGTAGCACGACCCGGCGGCGGATCCAGTTGCCGCTGGCGAATCCTGCGCTGCCGCAGCGATTCCGTGCGCCGAACCGGCAAGGCGTCGGCGGGGTTGCCAGCCACGCCCTTCGGCTTCGTTGACGGGTCCGCCGGCGTGGGCTAGCGTCCGCCGAGGCGGGGATCACGTTGCGCAGACGGCCTGAAGCGGGAGAATTGGTGAACGAACACAAGCAGTTTGCTCTGCGCGGGCCCGGGCGGCGGCTCCTGTGGCGCGTTGCCAAGGTTCTCGCCCTGACCTTGTGCGTGGTGGAGGTGGTCTTTCGCCTCTTCCTTGGAAACCTGGGCGAGCCGCTGATCGACGCGCCGGCGGCGGACGGGCGCTGCATGGCCCTGCGACCAGGCACGGTCGCGGACTACACCGGTTACCTCCTCAAGGTTCCGCTGGTGCGCCACGACGTCAACGCCCTTGGCTACCGCGGGCCGCCGCGCCCCGTTGCCAAGCCGCCGCAGGCGTTTCGCATCCTTCTGATCGGCGATTCCTTCACGTACGGGCATGGCGTCGAGGCGAATCAGGCGATTGCCGCACAGTTGGAACCCCTGCTCGCGGCCAGGATGGGCCGCCCCGTCGAAGTGTTGAACTTCGGAATTCCGGGCTTGAATCTGGAGAGCTCCGTCGATCAATACCGCCTCTTCGCTGCCAAGTGGCAGCACGACATGGTCATTTACCTGTTCTTCGACAACGATTTCGAGCCGCCCAGTTGCAGGGAAATGGCGTCCCCGAAGTTCCTTTGGATGATGAAGCACGTCTATGCGTTCCGCGGCGTGGCGGCGCTGCTCTGGCCCTGGATGTTTCCCTCGGACTTCGACGTGGCCGGCACGCAACGTCGCACGCAGGCGGGGCTTCGCGCGTTCGCCGAGCGCAGCCGGACGGCAGGCGCGCAGCTCGGTGTCGTGTTGCTGGGCGGTGGACACACGGCCAAGACCCGCCAGGAGGTGCGCAACCTGGCCGCGCAGTTGCACTTCGCGACCTTTGACGTCTTCCAGCAGTGCCGCCAGCATATCCCCGAGATTCCCTATGAATACCACTATACCGTGGAGGGCAACGGGATCGTGGCGAACTGCCTCGCCTCCTGGCTGACGCCCGCTGCCGCGCCGGGCGGTGCGATTTCGCAGCCGACAAGTCCTCCCTCTGCCGATCCGCGGTGATGGAGATCGATGGAACGCCAAGGCGCTCAGCCCTGGACCCAGACGGCGCGCAGCCACAACTCCGTGCAGAGACTCGATCCGGCGTCGAATCGAGTTGACGCCCGCGGAGGGCCCGCGTAGATACCGCGTCGGATACCGCAGCAAAGTGCTGGCTGGATCCCCCACCAGTCGTGGCCGCCAAATCGCACGTCGAATCGCAATGCTGCGCGACGGCAAAAGAGGACGATCGTGAGGCTGTGCATCCCTACCTCGTGGGACAACGATTTCCTCGACCGGCTCGCGGCCATGCAAACACCCGATTCGCGCGTGCACGAGCTGTTCGGTTCGTTGGCGGTCAGCGTGATCGGCAGCGGGCGCGAGGCGTTCATCGTGCCGGACGTCGAGCGCGATGCGGTGCGCGAGCACATCGCGCTTGCGCACAAGCATGGATTCCGCTTCAACTATCTGATGAACGCGTCGACGATGGGCGGCATCGAGTTCACGCCTCAAGGGCGCGCGGACCTCGTGCGCTACATCGAGTGGGTCGCGGACATCGGCGCGGACGCCATTACGGTGACGATCCCGTTCGTGTTGGAGCTGATCGGCGACGTGGCGCCGCACATCGAGCGGGTCGTGTCGACCATCGCGCATGTCGACTCGCTCGCCCAGGCGGCGTTCTGGAAGGGCATGGGCGCCGACCGGGTCACGTTGAGCTTGATGATCAACCGCGATTTCAGCGTGTTGAAGTCGCTGCGCAAGTCCTCCGGGCTGGATCTCGAGGTGCTGGCCAACGAGTTGTGCCTCTACATGTGCCCGTACCGCAGCTACCACTACGACTTGATGTCGCAGGGGTCGCAGCCGGGCGCCTGCGCGCCGGGCACCTACCCCGGTCTGTGCTGCTCCCTCGACCGCATGAAGGATCCCGCGGAGTTCTTGAAGGCGCGCTTCATCCGCCCGGAGGACGTGCGGCTGTACGAGAACATCGGCATCGACCTCATCAAGATCGCCGGACGCGGGCGCAGCACGGAGACCCTGCTGCAAATCGCTGGCGCCTACTTCGGGCGGCGCTGGGACGGCAACCTGCTCGACATCAGCGACATCTCGATGTACGACGCGCCCGGCGTCGACAGGGCGAAGATCTACATCGACAACAGGAAGTTGGACGGGTTTGTCGAGACCATGGCCACCATCGACTGCCGCCGCTGCTGCGGCGCGTCGTGCCAGATGTGTGGCGACGTGGCGAGCAAGGCCGTGCGCATCGAGGGGTTGGAGGAGTACAAGGACGCGCTCGAGAAGGCACGCGGCGCGCTGGTCACGACCGGCGCCAAGCCCTCCATCGTCAACAAGTACCAGTCGCCGACACCGAGGGATCTGCCCGAGGATCCCCCCGAAACCAAGGATTGATCGACGCGCCGAACGCCGGGATGCGCTACAAGCCGTCGATGCGCCAGGCGCGTGCCACGACAAACGGCGGCAGCGGATCGGCGCCGGGGCTTGGCTCCACCACGAGATCGAACACCACTTGCGGCGTCGCCTCGTGCGTCACTTCGGCCAGGTGCGGGCGAACCGACTCGAAGTCGCCCGGCACCTGCATCTCGAAGCCCGCGCACACGAACACGTTGCCATTGGCCAACTCCTGCACGTTGCCTTCGAGCGGCGAGACCTGCGCCAGCTTCCAGCTCCAGACTTCGTGAGCCAGATCCTTGCCTGCTGGATCCTTGTCGAAGGAGTACTCCACCGCGCGCGACGGTGTCATCTTGAGGCCGCCGTTCTGCACCCAGCCGTTGTCCATGACGATGAGGTTGCCGTTGGCGCGCAGGTACGGGCCGTGCGTCGCCATGAACCACGCGTTGCCATCCGCGAGCGGCATCGTGCCGCCCTTGCCGATCGTCCAGACAAACGCGCCGGTGGACCGCTTGAAGCGCAAGACCTGGCCGCGCATGTAGAGGCCGACCGTGATCGTGTCGTCGGAGGCGCTCCAGTTGAGGGAGTTGACGTGGTAGATGTCGCGCGTCGAGCAGCCGGGCGCCAGCGAGTCGTAGAATCCATCGCCGCTGATCTCGCCGGCTTTGTACGGCACGAAGTCGTCCATCGCCCACTTCTGGACCGTCACGCCGTCCGCCGTGATTTCGTGGACTTCGTCGATGACGTCGCAGGTGTTGGTCCCATTGACCAGCTGGGGCGGCAGGACGCGCACCGAGACCACGAGCATGTGACCGCCCGGCAGGTTGATGATGTCGTGGTGCAGCACGTCCATCCCCAACTGCTTGGGCGTCAGCGTCTTCACCAGGTTCCAGTCGAGGTCGAAGACGGAGATGCCGTCGTAGCCGACGACCGCGATCTTGCCATCGATGAGGTTGACCCCCAGTGCGCGATCGAAGTCGGACGGCCGCACGTACCACACCACGGCCCCGGCCGCGTCGAAGGCCAGGAGCGTCGGCGGGAAGCTGGAGTCCGAGCCGCCCTTGCCCGGATCCACGCGAACCAGCGCCGCCAGCGTCAAGCCGGGCTGCATCTTGGCCTTGTCGGTCACGTTCACCTTGAACACCGGAAAGTCGGCGGGCAGCGGATCGGTGTGCCAGGGAACGGTCGTCTCGCCCAACTTCTCCTTGCCGCCTGTCAGGGCGCGGGCGCGGAAGTCGTAGTTCGTGTCGGCGTGCAGGCCGCGCACCACGACCGTGTGCGCCGTGACCGGCGTCGGCTCCGCTGCCGGCGCGATCCAGTCCGCGGCGCCATCGGTGGCCACAACCACAGAGCCAAACGTCGGCTCCGACGTGGTGAACGTCACGACGGCAGCCAGTCCGACATGCGGATGCGCGCCAGCGTGCAGGTCGCCCAGCGTGACCGTCTTGGCATCGAGTTCCGCAGCCGTATCCGCGGGTGTCGCAGCATCGGGAGCCACATCGCTGGCAGCGGCCACATCGCCGATGGGAGGTACGTCGGCCGCAACGTCCGCAGGCGACTTGCCGGCGTCGGCTGCCGCGCGAGGCGTCGAGCTGCAGGCGCACAGCACCGCGGTGCACGCGCAGAGCAGCCATGCGGCGCCTGCAGCATTCAGGAACCTGGTCTTGCACGGATTCATGGTCGGGCGCTTCCTTTGGGCGTAGCGAGGCAGAACGGTGATCCTGACGAATCCTGGCAGCGAATGCCAACGCGCTGGACGCGGGCGCCGCTGGGAAGTCCAGACCTTCACACATCCGCTCCCAGGTTCGCAACCCGGACAGGCCGCAACCGTTTGAGTTCGGGCCACAGGGCGCCTATCCTGCGCGGCAGTCCTGGCTGCCCGCGCATGGGGTTGGCATGGAGGTGCATGTGGCAGGGGTGCCGACCAACCTGACCTCCGAGGCGAGCCTCGTGACCGCCGCGGAGCGCGAGCGCCTGCTGCGCCAGCGCGCCTGCACGGTCTGGCTGACGGGGCTTGGCGGTTCGGGCAAGTCCACGATTGCCAAGGCGGTGGAGCGGCTGCTCTACGACGGCGGGCATGCCTGTCTGGTGCTCGACGGCGACAACGTGCGCCAAGGTCTTTGCCGCGATCTCGGCTTCTCGCGGGAGGATCGGGCGGAGAACATCCGGCGCGTCGCCGAGGTCGCGGCGCTGGCGAACGACGCTGGACTGGTCGTGGTGACCGCGTTTCTCTCGCCCTACGCGGAGGACCGCAGCCGTGCGCGCGACGTCATCGGTGCCCAGCGCTTTGTCGAAGCGTTCGTGGACGCGCCGCTGGCCGTGTGCGAAGCCCGCGATCCCAAAGGGCTGTACCGCAAGGCGCGCGCTGGCCTGCTGCCGCAATTCACAGGCGTGACGGACCCTTACGAGCCGCCAGCGGCGCCGGACTTGCGCCTGGACAGCGCGGCGACGACGATCGAGGCGTGCGCGCAAGCGGTCCTGCGGCACCTGCACCAGCGCGGCTTTCTCTGACGGCTCCAGCCGCAAGGTAAGGTAAAGATGGCGTTTCCGGTGGCCTATCTGTCGCGACCCGGCGTCGTGTTGCCGGCGGCGCGCCTGAGCAACGACGACGTCGTGCAGCGCATCCGCGCCCGCTACGGCGGCTCCGAGCAGGATTGGCCGCGCGTCGAGGCCGGCATCCGCACCGTCTTCGAGCGATGCAACTCCCAGTACCGCCACATCGAGGAGGACGCGGGCGTCCGCGTCGGGGACTTCGCCGCCCAAGCCGCGCGCGCCTGCCTGGACACCAACGGTGTGGCGGCAACCGCCGTGGATCTGGTCGTCTACGGCGGCATCGCCCGCGAGTACTTCGAGCCCGCGACCGCGATGGAAGTCGCCGCCAAGGTCGGTGTGCGCGAGCCGGTGCACGCGTTCGACGTGACCAGCGCCTGTGCCGGCTTGCTCGAGGCCGTGCAGATCGGCTGCGCCTACCTTGCGATGAACCCGCGCATCGAGACGGTGCTGGTGGCTGCGGGCGAATTGACCAGGCAATTCCTGGGGTACGACGTGCAGTCGCCTGCGGAGCTCGAGACCAAGGTCGCTGGCTTGACCATCGGCAATGCCGCCGCGGCCTGGCTGGTGCGCCGCGAGCCTTTCGCCAATGGTTGCGCGCGCATCCTCGACATGAACACCTTCAGCCTGCCGAGCCAGTGGGGGCTGTGCCAGGCGCCGATCGACGGGACGTTCACGTCGCATTCCCACGAGTTGTTCAAGCTGAACAGCCACGTGCCGGGCGAGATCCAACGGCTGCTGGCGCGGGTCGGCTGGACGGTCGCCGATGTCGACCACTTCGTCTTTCACCAGCCGAGCGACCACATGGTCTCGAAAGTCTTGCGCGATCTCGGTGCCGGCGCGGACCAGGCGGTGCGCATCCACCACCTCTACGGCAACACGTCGAGCACGACGGTCGCGGTGGCGATGAACCACCTGCTGGCGGAGCGGGAGGTGCGCGGCGGCGACCGGCTCGTCTTCTGCAGCGCCGCCGCGGGCTTTTCGATGGTCACCGCCGTCGCCGAATGGGTGGCGTGAGCATGCTCAAGTACCTGCGTCTTTACCGCACCATCTGCCGCACCTTCGGCTGGCGCCTGCGGCCCCTGGCGACGTTCGGCATGCTCGGCGTGCAGCGCACCGTGAACCTGGCGACGCGCGCGGCGGACCACGTGCTCTACCCGGCCTTCCGCAAGCGATCGATCGACAAGCCCGTGTTCGTGCTTGGCAATCCTCGCAGCGGCACGACGTTCGTGCACCGCTTCCTGCTGAACACCGACCAGCTGTGCGCCTTCGAGCTGTGGGAGATGCTGTTTCCAGCCATCAGTGCGCGCCGGCTGCTGTCGGGCGTGGTGGAGCACCTCGCGCCGTTCTCGCCTGGCCGCTACCACAGCGCCGATGCCCACGAAGCCGGCGTGCGCGACGTGGAAACCGATGATGCGATGGTGTTCTTGCAGATGATGGAAGGCGGATTCCTCTGGTCCTATTTCCTCGCGTGGGAGGACCAGTGGGGCAGCGAGCAGTCGCGTCGCTACTTCTTCGACAAGGACACGAAGGCATTGCCCAACCAGGATCGCATGTTCCGCCTGCTGGAGGACGCCTGGCGCCGCAACCTGCACCACAAGCACAAGCGGCGCATCATCGCGAAATCAAGCCTGATGTCGCTGCGCGTGGAGGAGCTGGTGCGCCGCTACCCGGACTGCCGCATCATCTACCTGGTGCGCGATCCGCTGGAGTCGATTCCCTCGGGAATGTCGCTGCTGACGGGGGTGCTGGAGAAGTCCTACGACGTCTTCCACGCGACCAGCGAGGAGAGGCGCGCGCGCTGGCTGGAGAACCTCTACCAGGCATCCCTGCGGATGTACGGCGCTTTTCATGAGTCGTGGCAGGCTGGCGCCATCCCGGAGAAGAACCTGCGCATCGTGCCGTACCCTAGCATTGTCAACGATTTGCAGGCCACGATGACGTCGCTGCTCGACTTCCTGGAGATCGAGCCGACGCCCGCCTTCCTGGACAAGCTGGCCGAACAGGACCGCCTGCAGAAGACGCGCCAGAGTGCCCACACCTACAGCCTGGACAAGTTCCGGCTCAGCGAGGACCGCATCCGCGCCGACCTGGATTTCGTCTATGAATCTTATGGGTTGAAGAGCTAGCGGAACAGGCCGAAGCGGCCGATGTACCAGACCGCGCGCACGCCGTCCTTCCAGCCAATCTTCTTGCCTTCTGCATAGCTGCGCGGCGCGTAGGAGACCGGCATCTGCCAGACGCGAATGCCTGGGATGCGCGCGATCTTGGCGGTGATCTCGGGCTCCGTGCCGAAATCGTCGCAGACGATGTCGATGGACTGAATCGCCTTGGCGGAGAAGACCTTGTAGCAGGTCTCCATATCGTTGAGGTTGAGGCCCGTGGCGAGGTTGGACATCAAGGTGAGCCAGCGATTGCCATGCAAATGCCAGAAGTTGTGCACAGGGCCGGCCGGGTCGAGAAAGCGTGCGCCGTAGACGACGTCGGCCTTGCCGGCGCGGATCGGGGCGACGAGGCCGGGCAATTCCTCCGGGGCATACTCCAAGTCCGCGTCCTGGAACAGGATCACGTCGCCGCGCGCTTCGCGGATCCCGAGGCGGACCGAGAAGCCCTTGCCGCGGTTGCGCTCGTTGACGAAGACCCGGTACGGCGCACGGCCCTCGCGGGCGCGGACCAGCGCGGTGCTGCCGTCGGTGGAGCCATCGTCGATCAGGATGATTTCCTTGGCAAACGGCACGGCCTCGACCCGTTGCAGCAGGGCGTCGAGCGTGGCCAGCTCGTTGTGGACCGGGACGATGATGCTGACGAGGTCGCTGGCCACGGCGTGCTCCGAAAGCTGTTCAATTCGCAGCAGATTTTCCGACCGCGCGGATCGCCGCCTCCACGCGCCGCAGCGTCGCCTCGTCCATGCGGCCGTGCAAGGGCAGGCAGACGAGCGCACCCGCCACCGCGTCGGTCACCGGCAGCTCGAACTTGCCGCGCCAGGCCGGCAGGTGGTGCAGGGGCGGCCAGAAGTAGCGCCGCGCCTCCACGCCTTGCGTGCGAAACGCCGCGATGATGCCGGTGATGCCACCGGTGCGCGACTGGCACAGCACGCCAAAATCCTGGAAATTCGTGTGGATGCCCGGCGGCAGGTGCTGCGGCGTGAAGGTCTGCGGGTACAGCGCCAGCGCGGCGCGCAGCCTCTGGGCGTAGGCGCGGCGCCGCTGCAGCTGCGCCGGCAACTCGCGCAGGGAGTGCAGGGCGAGCGCGGCGGCCATCTCGGCCATCTTCGCGTTCGTACCCGTCGATGATTCCAACGGATTCGCCGCGACACCGTGGCAGCGCAGGCGGCGAATCTCCGCCGCGATGCCGGCGTCGTTCGTCGCGATCAGCCCGCCTTCGCCTGCCGGCACGATCTTGGTCGCATGCAGGCTGAATGTCTGCACCAGCGGCTCCGGCGGCAGGCGCAGGCCGTTCACTTCGGAGCCGACACCGTGGGCGTTGTCGAGGATCAGCACGGCGTGGCTGGCGTCGCAGAGCGTGCGGATCGCCGCCAGATCGGGAGCCACGCCAAACACCGTCACGGGGACGACGACGCGAATGTCCTTGCGCTCAGCCAGGATGCGCGCCAACGCCACGGGATCCAGCGTGAACGTCGCCGGGTCGATGTCGCAGAACACAGGTTCGAGCCCGCGGCGCACGACCGCGTTCACCGTCGCCTGGAACGTGTAGGCCGGCAGCACCGCCGCGCCCGTCAGCGTCACCGCGGCGAGCAGGGCGAGTTCGAGCGCCGTCGTCCCGCTCGCGGTGGCCAGCACCTCAGAAGCGCCAAGGAATTCGCGGGCTTCTGCTTCGAGCTGGCGCACCGTCGGCCCGTCGTTGGACAGCCGGCCGGACCACAGGATCGTCGTCAGGCGATCGCGCAGCGCATCGTCGGGCCGCACCTGGATCTTCACCGCCGGCACGATATCGCTTGGAATCGCGGTCTTGGGCTCGTTCAGCAGCCCCCAGTGCGCCATCGTGCGGCGCAGGCCATCGTCCAGGCGGATGCCGGCTTCGAAGCCCGTGACGTCGCGCATCCGGCTGACATCCGGCACGCGCACCGGGATCTCCTCGAAACCAGGACCGAAGAAGTCCGTGCCGGCCACTTCGCGCACGCCAACGTCCTGGCCGGACAGGCGGATCATGCGCAGGGCGAGATCGCGCATCGTGACCGGCTCGTCGCAGCCGATGTTCACGGGACCATTGGCAAAACCCCCGTCGATCAGCAGTCCGAGGCCGAGGCGCACCGTGGCTTCGATCGCGTCGTCGACGTAGCAGAAGGCGCGGATGGCCTCGCCGCCGTCGACCAGCGGCAAAGGCTCGCCGTTCTGCAGGCAGCCGAGGAACTTGGCGATCACGCGGCCGCGGCCCGGCGCGTCCATCGTCGGGCCGTAGACGTTGAAATAGCGCACGGTGACGAAGCGCAGGCCCAGGCCGGTCATGGCTTGGGCGTATTCCTCGCCGGTCGCCTTGGAGAGCGCATAGGCCCAGCGCACGTTCGTCAGGCTGCCGTAGACCTTGTGGGCTTCCTCGCGCAGCAAGGCGCCGCTGAGGCCGTAGACTTCGCTCGTGCTGGCCAGGACGACCGGCTTGCCGTGCCGTTGGCAGGCGCCGAGCACGTTGCGCGTGCCGCCGAGGTTGACGTCGAGCACTTCGAGCGTGCGCTGGATGTACTCGTCGACGCCGACGACCGCGGCCATGTGGAAGACGAGATCTGCACGCGAAACCAGCCCGTCGATCAGCGCGGCGTCGCGGACATCGCCTTGCACGTGGCGGATGGTCTCGGGCGTCGTGTCCGGATCGAAGCGCGTCGGACCCGCCACGTCGAGCGTGACGACCGCCCAACCGCGGCGCGCCAACGCCTTGGCGATCTCGGAGCCGATGAAGCCGCAGCCTCCTGTGATGAGGGCGGTGCTCAAGTCAAAACCTGCTTTCCGATTGTGCGGGCGGGGCCATCCTGCAAGCGTTCGGAGTGTCGAGACGGCCACACCGGAGCGCGGCGCGCGTCAGCGTGGGCCCGGCAGCCGGATGTGTCAACGGGTCGGCGCGGACAGCGGAGCTTGGATCAGACGCTCTCGCCGGTCGGCGGCGCCCACGCACACGGCGACTGGCACACCGGCACCCGCGTGCAATCGAAACGCAGGTGATCGGACAGCGCGAGCTCCTCGAACGCCGCCGCTTCCACCGAGGCTGGCGGCAGGATCGGCGCCAGGCGGCGGGCGATCTGCAGCAACATCCCGGTCCCTTGGGCAAAGTGCGAATCGATCAGCCGCAGCCGGTAGGCCATCAGCCGCGTCGGGCGCGTCGGCACGAAGGCGATCTCGGTCGCGCTCTGCCGCGTCCACAGCCCGGCGCGTACCATCTCGCGCACCAGCCAGAGCTGCGCGGTGACCGGCGCGGCGCGCATCAGGCCTTGACCCAGCAGGCCGATGAGCACTTCGCTCGACGGTGCCTCGGCCAGCGCCGTCGGCAGATCCGCCTGCGCTTTCAGGGCGCGGCCCCCGAGCACGGCATCGAGCAGCGCCGCCCGCAACGCAGACGTCGCGGCATCGCCTTGGGCGAGGCCCCAGCGGATCAGGACTTCGGCCAGACTTTCAGGCCGTTCCAGCAGCACGGCGACCGGCAGCAGGCCGCCGACGCGCTCCACCAGCAGGTCCGCCAGGGAGCCATCCGCGCGCAAGGCGTAGAGGCGCGCCAGCAGCCCGGCGAGGAAGAGGTGGCGCGCCGCTTCCGACGTCGCCAGGCGGGGATCGAGCCCGTGGGCCATCAGGCGCGAGCCGCCACCGAGACCGCGCTCGCGGCCGTACGTGCGCAGGGAGGCAATCATCTCGCCGACTTCCATCGGAGCCGACGTGCAGGCGCACTCGAGCGACTGCTGGCGCAGCGCCACGTCCGGCGCGGTGGTCTGGCGCGGCAAAGGCTTGGTGCGCGCTTCGGAAACGGCAGCGGCGGGGGCTGCGGCGGCCCCTGGCGCGGCAGCTTCGCGACGGCGCGACGGCGGCGGAGCCGCAGCCGGTGCGGCCGGCGCAGGTGCCGCCTCCGGGCTGAACTGCGCTTCATACTTCTCGAATTCGGCGTCGTCGATCGGCTCGGGCTCGGGCGGCAGATCGAGCATCTCCTCCGCATCGGCTTCCGCCGGCGCGGGAGCCGCAGCCTTTGCCTTCGCGGTAGCCGCAGCCGGAGCGGGCGCACGAACCGGAGCCGGAGCCGGAGCCGCAACCGGAGCCGGCGCCGGCGCCGAAGCCGCAACCGGAGCCGCGCTGTCCGCTGCTTCATCCTCCAGGAACTCATCGGGATCCACCGCGCGCAGCCGCGGCACCGCTTGCTTGCCCAGGTCCGTCAGCCCCCAGCGGATGCCGATGAGCTTGACGCGGCCGCTCGCCACGATCCACTTGATCCAATTCTGGAATTGCACGAGGCCGACGTGCTTGCCGGGGTAGACGTAGCTCGTCAGCATCCGGTGCAGCTCATGCGTGGAGTGCAGGCGGCCGCCACCCTCGATGTCGAGCGCTTCGAGCACGTACTTGCAAAGCAACGTGTTTTCGTCGACGAGCCGCTTGTACAGCAGTTCCTTCGCCGTTTCCTCGTCTTTGGCGTCGAACATGCGGTCGGCGAACGGTCCGAGGCGCGCGGTGCCTTCGGTGTGGATGTCGCAGAAGCTCAGCAATGCCGGGGCTTCTTCCTTGACCCACAGGCCTTCTTCCTTGAGCCAATCGCGAAAGTCGCGCGCGTTCAAGGTCGTGCGGCGCACGTGGCCGAGCACCTTGTTCAGCGTCGCGATGAAGACGTCTTCGCGCACGCCAGGAAACACAGCATAGTCGACACGTTGGGCCATGAGCGACACCTCTTTGCGTTGCACCGGGCGGCACTGTACTGCACAGGTCTGCTGGTGTCACGGCGACATGGCGCCGCCGGCGATGGACAGCCAAGCCACGTCCGCGCCTTGACTTGATTTCCTCGGCGGTTGACGGCCCGAGCCGCGAACCCTAGCATCCCTGACGGCGATTGCCGGAGGACCCTGCCTTGCAGCCGAAAGCCCGCTCGACGTTCCTGCCATCCTCCCCGCAGCTTGCTGCCGCGGTGGTCGTTGCGCTTCTTGCGCTTCTTCCTCCGCTTCAAGCACTTGCGCAAGCCGCGCCGCCGCCGCCGCCGCCGATTGCCGGGGTGGAGCCGCCTGCCGCGCC
>CAIXAA010000403.1 GCA_903917305.1 uncultured Myxococcales bacterium
CCTTGGGGGCTCGGCTAGCGGGGCGGTTGCGGATAGAGCGCGGCCGCGCGTCGCGCGTCGAGCACGGCGCTGAACGTGGCGTTGTCGAGATCGAGGCGTTCGAGAAGCAATTCCTGATGCGCGCGCCGCGCTTGCAGCACGTCGCCCAAGGACGCGCTGCCGCGGCGCATCGCCTCGGTCAGGGCGGTCAGCACCGACGACGCCTTCATCAGTGCCTCGTCGATCTTGCGCGTTCGCCCGAGGCTGAGATCCCGGCGCCGCGCCGCAGCAGCGAGGGCGGCGCGGCCAGCCGCGGTCCGTGCCGCCCGCACCTCTTGGACGCGCTCGGTCTGACCGGCTGCGGCCTGGATGTCGGCTTGTCCGCGGCTGAACACCGGCAGCGTCACGACCACGCCGACCGAGATCGACTGGGCCTGGTTGCCGGAAACGGTAAAGGTGTCATAGGTGTAGCCGAGACGGGCCCCCAGATCCGGGTAGGCGTAGGCGCGGCCCAGCTCGGCCAGGGCGCGGGCTGCGCGGGCTGCCGCCTCCAAGGCGCGGAAATCGGCGCGTCGCCCTTCGACTTCCGCCGTCCACCGCTCCGGCAGGGGCATGTCGGCGAAGCTGCGCAGCCAGGCGCGCGCCGTCTCACCGCTCGAGAATTCGCTGCATTGTGCCGCGGCGATGGCGGAGCAGTCCGCCAAGGCCTGGGCCAGCTCCAATTGGCCGGTGGATTGCGCCACGAGCACCAACTGCTGATCGACCTCGGCGCGTGTCAGGTCGAGCACCGCGATGTCACCTTTGGAAGCGCGGGCGCGTTGCAGCTTGAGCAGCTCCTCGCTCGACGCCACCAGGGCGTCATAGGCCGCGAGCCGCGATTGCGCCCGCGCGATGCGCCCGATGCTGTCCAGCAGATCGAAGAACCGTCCGGCAAACACGTCTTGCGACTGGGCATTCGCGGTATCGGTGTTGGCGTCCGCCACCGTGCGGCGCGGCAGGCGCTTGCCGACCTCGAAGGGCTGCGTCAGACCCACCACGTAGTTCGGCACATGTGTCATCGGCGAGGCCAGGCCGGGCGGGTTGGTCTGCCCCACGGGAATCGTGCCCCAGGTCATGTCCAGCGCCGGATTCGGCAACAGTCGGGCGCGCGTCGCCTCGGCCGCCACCCCGCGCGCATTCGCCCGCGCCTCGATGACGTCCGGGTTGTGCGCCCACAGCCACGCGGCCAGCCGATCGTCTTCGCCATACGTGATCGCCGCCAGCACCGGCGTCTCGCTGCTCTCCGTTTGGGCGGCGGCAGCGCGGGACATGCCCGCTGCACAGATCAACAGCCCAACCAAGGTCCATCGTGACAACATCGCTTCCCATGCATCCCCAAGGATGCTCTTGAACGGCCCCAACATGGCGGCCACCTAGCGCGACAGCGCCAGCGCGTTGAGCAACAGCAACGCGCCGCTGACGGCAATCTTTTCACCGGCTTGCACGCCGCCCGTGACTTCGACGCGGCCGCTGCGCTGCCGGCCGACCTGGACCGTCCGGCGCTGCACGCTCTGGTCGGCCGC
>CAIXAA010000404.1 GCA_903917305.1 uncultured Myxococcales bacterium
GCTGTCGTCGCGGCGGCGGCAGCCTGTGCGGGCGTGGGCGATGGTGGCGAGGTCCAGCGGGCAACGCCCCTCCCTGCAAGGCACGCGTGTGCGCGTTCGCCAGCCAGCATGCCTTGCGCCGCGCAGGGCTGCCAGAGGCGGGGCGCGCGAGGCTGCCCGCAAGCCGCGGCAGGGCGAGGATGCGTCGACGAATGCCTTGAAACGACAAGCGATTAGCACCCGGCAGAAGTTTGCCTTTGGCAAGACCGCGTGCTAGCATCGGCCAAGTTTCCTCGGGTATCGCTCGCGCGCTGCCCCGTCGCCGCGTTGCCAGGGGCTCAACGCAGCGAGCCTGCAGGGCCAGAGCTCCGTGCCCGAATGCGCCATCGTTGGAGGTTCGTCATGGTCCATCGCCACATCGATGCCGGCTGCCCGAGCCGCGATGCCCACGCGATGCGGTGGCTCGCCGCCGTCGCCGTGATCTCGCTGGCTGGTGCCGCGGGTTGCGCAGAGATTCGCCCGGCTTCCACGGAAGAGGCGACCAAGCTGACCGAAGTGCGCGCCGACTTGGAGCGCGAGCACGCCCTGGTCGCCTACCAGAAGAAGCGCAAGGAAGAAGCGGCGGCCAAGGGCGAGGATCCGGACAAGTACGACGATGCCGCGGCGCTGGCGCAGGAGCCACGCTTTGCCGACTGGTGGCGTCAGTGGCGCTCCATGTGGTTCGAGCAGAACAAGGAGTCCGATCGCCGCTTGTCCGCGGACATCGTGCACAAGTGCCTGGCGCTCGCCTCGAAGACCAAGAAGGCTGAGGACGTCAATGCTTGCGTGAAGGAGACGCCGGAAGCCGCCTATGACCCGATGATGATTGTCGGTGTGGCGGCGCTGGTGCTGGCGCTGGGTGCGACGGGCGTGGCGCTGTACCGCTCCGCGCGGCGGCGCATCGATCCGGTGGCGCAGGCGGGGCAGAAGCTGGGTCTGGCGGCGCAGCAGTCGCCGACGCAGACGACGCTCACCGGTGATCACAAAGGCTTTGCCGTCAAGGTCGAGGCCAGCGCGCCGGAAGTCGGGCAGGGCGACGGTTTCGTCCGCGTGCTCGTGCTCTCCAAGGTCGATGCCCACAAGGTCGTTCGTTTCGGGCCGCTCGCGCCGCCGACCGGCCTCGATCTGCCGGATCTGGACGCGCCGGAAGTGCACGACGCGCGCCTGCCGGAAGGCTACAAGCTGCGCCTGTCTCCCGGTGCGGACGCCGAAGCACTGCTCTCCGGCGACATCGGCTTTCAACTCCGCGCCTTCGACCCGGCGGACGTCCGCGTTCACGACGGCATGGCCGGCCTGACCTGCTGGCAGGTCCCCGCGTCGCCCGACAAGGTCGTGGAGTTCATTGATCTCGCCGTCGCGATCGCCAAGCTCTACCCGGCCGCGTGACCTCCCCAGCCCCTGGCGCCCAACCTTCGCGGTCCGCACGCGCAGCGATTCGCTTGCTCGTTGCCGTCGTGGCATCTGCGCTCTCCCTCTTCATCGGCGCCATCACCGCAGCGGCCGGTCGCTCGGTGTTCGTGCTTGGCCTCTATGACGTCGTCGCCGCGCTTTCGATCTCCGTCAGCCTCGTGGCGTTGGTGCACCTCGCGCGCTGGAAGCCGGGAGCCGTGACCACGGTCCTCGGCATGCTCTGCGCACTGCTCTGGCTGGGCAGCTTTCGCGTGGTCGATGCGTGGCTGTTCCGCCTGGAGCAGGGCCAGGAAGTCGCCCGGCAGTCGCCGGAGCTGGCCCCGGAGTTCATCGCCGCCGGCGCCGAGACGCCGCTGGAGCTGGTCGATGCCGGTCTGGCTGCGGAAACGGGCGCGCCCGGCGTGCGCGGCGCCCTGCGCGTCGGGATGCGCGGTGGCGTTGTCGTGAGCCGCGCGTTCGGCGTCTCGCGCGTCCTGCCGGCGCCGCAGTGGGCGGTCGGCCTCGGCCTGGCGCTGGAAGCGGCGTTCGTGGCGCTCATCGTGGCCCGCGCGCTGCAGCACCTCGCGCACGAGCCGGTGTGCGCGGTGTGCGGCCGTTACCTGCGGCGCAAGTCGCTCGGAACCTGCCAGACCGGCGAGATCGAACGGCTTGCCGCGGCTTGGGCGGAAGGCGAGCGCGCCGTCCCGCGCATCAGCGGCACGCGCAGCGTCGCGGCGGCGTTCGAGGACACGTGTCCGGTCGGCCACAGCGCCCAGCCGGGCTACGCGATCCTGCGCCTGCGCAGGCGCGGCCTGGCACGGCAAGTGCCCGGACCGCTTGCGGATCTTCCGCCCAAGACCGGGTCGTAGCTTCAGTCTCTCGGCGCCACCGACAGCCAGGCTTCGCGGCGCTGCTCCAGCGACGTCGGCGCCACCCACGGCATCGGCCGGCTCGCGCCGCGAAACGCGATGCAGTCGCCAAAGCCGAACGCGACCCGCTGGTGGCCGCCGTCGATGTAGAGCACGCCGGTCGACATCCGCGACGTCACTTCGATCTTGCCGGTGACGAGGCCGCCCGTCAGCGGCGCGCCGCTCAGCGGCCACAGCATCAGCTCGCGCACCCGGTACTGGATCCGCTGGTCGTCGATGTCCAGCACCTGGCCGCCAGCGGAGCGGATCGCCGCTGTCGATCCCGCCGCCGTCGCCACCCAAATGCCTGAGGATTTCTGCTCTTGCACCGCATCGTCCACGGACAGCACGTAGCGCGTCGTCTCCGCCGGCACGCGGTGCGCCAGCAGCACGTCGTTGAGCGCCAGATCGCGCAGCGGCTTGCCGTTGACGGACACTTCCAGGCGCCACAAGCCGCGGCTGCGCACTTCGCCCGCCAGCACCTGGTCGAGCACCGTCGCGAAGTCCTCGCAGCGCGCCGCGCAGAAGTAGCCGACCGAGGAGCTTGCGGCGCTGTTGACGCCGAGCATCGGCGGACCGTCGCTGTCCTTGCCGGGCTGGATGCTGTGCGAGGCGCGCAGGAACGTGCCGTCGCCGCCGACCGTCACGACGAGATCCGCCCAAGCAGCCAAGGGTCGGGTGAAGTTCGGGACGACGCGGAACTCGATGCCGCGCTCGCGCAGGACGTGCTCGACCTCCGCCAGCGTGCGCACGTGCTCGGCATGGGCGGCCTGCACGCGATCGGCCAGCGGGTCCTGCGCCGCCACCAATTGCGCCAGCTTGCTGCTGCGCCGCGTTCCGAGGCGCTCCATCGACGTCGTCTTGCGCACCACCACGACGCGCTCGGCGCGCACGACGGCGCCGACGCGGTGCGGCACCTTGGCAGCGCCGCCGCTCGAGCTTCTGCTTCGTGCGGTGTCGCCGTCCACGCTCATGGCTCGCCGGACAGGATGGCCACGGACAGCGGCGTGCGATTGCCGTGCGGATCCGTGTGCATGTCGTCGTAGGGCGGCGGCTGCTTGTCCGGCGGTGTGGGCGGCAAGGTCAGGCGGAAGACGGTGCCCACGCCTTCGGTCGACTCGAAGCTCAGCGTGCCGCCATGCGCGATCGCGATCTGCCGCGAGATGTCGAGGCCGAGGCCCAAGCCCTTGTCGCCCTTGGTCGAAAAGAACGGCTCGAACACGCGCCCGGCAATGTCCGCCGGAATGCCGCGGCCGTTGTCGGCGACGTCGATGATCGCGTGGCCGTCCACCGTGCCGACGCGGATCTCGATGCGGCCGCCGTGGGGCGGCAGGGCGTCCGCGGCGTTGCGAATCAGGTTGATCAGCACCTGCCGGATGCGGTGCGCGTCGGCCAGGACGATCGGCCGTTCGACCGGCTCGAAGCGGATGTCCGCCGCCTTGACGGCGCGATCGCAGCGCACGAAGCGCAGCACGCCGGTGATGATGCTGCTCAGATCGCACAGGTCGGAGTGGCCGCCGGACTGCGCGCCGCCGGCAAACAGGCGGATCTCGTCGACCAGGCCGAGGATGCGTTGCTGCGCTTCGAGCATCAGCTCCGCCGACTCCTGGATCTCCTCGTCATCCTTGTATTTGCTCGCGATCATGTCCGCCAGCATGAACGGGCTCAGGTGGTTCTTCACCTCGTGCGCGATGCCGCTGGCGAGCCGGCCCAACATGCCCATGCGCTCGGAGACGACCAGCCGCTCCTGCGTGGCGATCAATTGCTCTTGCGCGGCCTGCAGTTGCGCGATGGCGCGCTCGCGCGCCTGCGACATCTCCAGGTGATCCAACGCGATGCCGATCATCGAGGCCACGATCGAGGTCAGATCGAGGTCGTTCTCGTCAAAGCCATTGATGCTCTGACTGTTTTCGATCTCGATGAGGCCCAGCGGCCGGTTGCCGACCAGCACCGGCACCACGAGCAATGAGCGGATGTTGTTGAGAACCACGGACTCGGACGCGGAGAAGCGCATGTCCGTCGCGGCATCGGCGGTGATGACGCCGCAGCGCTCCTTGAGCACCCAGTCCGCGACGGTCTTGGACATCGTCATCGCCGGCATCTCGTCCGGCGCCGCTTCCTTGTCGGCGTAGCGCACGGTCTTGGGCACCAGGTTGCCGTCCGCGTCGAACAGCACGACCGCGCCGCGATGGCCGCCCACCACCTGCAGCACGAGATCCATCAACACGGGCAAGGTCTCGCGCAAATCCGTGTAACGCTGCAATGTTTTGGAAACTTCGTACAGGATTGCGAAGCTGCGCGTCTTCTGGCGCAGGCTCTCGATGCGCTCCATCGACGCGAAGCGATCCGTGTCGCCGACGCCGATCGAGTTGAAGAAGTCGCCGGCGCCCATCGTGCCCAGCGTCAGGGCCGAGCGCGTCGACTGCTCGACCGGCTTGACCACGCGCGGCTGCAGCGGCTGGGTGTCGCTTACCACGCGCACGACGGCCGAATCCTGCGCGGCGACCGCTTCGATGGCGAACTGCGAGGTGCCCAGGCGCACGAGGTCGCCGCCGAACAGCTCCGCGCGGCTGACGCGCTGGCCGTTGACGTGGGTGCCGTTGTGGCTCTTCAAGTCCTCGACGAAGAAGCGATCGTCTTCGACGAAGAAGCGGGCGTGCTCGCGGCTGATGCGCCGATCCGGAATGAACAACGCGCACGCCGTCGATCGGCCCACGATGAGCTCGTGGTCGACGCGGAAGACCTGCCCTTGCAGGTCACCGTTCAAAATGCGCAGCGCCATCCGCGATTGGGGGATCGGAGACATTCGGGCCCGTCGCGCTGGGGGGAAGCGCAATCCTAGGATGCTAGGCAACCTCAGGGCATGTTGTAAAGCCACCCGGTGCGTCCAAGTGGCAGGACGAATGTCAGGACGGTCAGTTGCGCGTTTGCGCGGCTACAGATCGCTGAGACCTTTGCGGTTGCGCCAGAGGATGGCGCCGAGGCAACAGGCGGTCAGCAGCGCCGAGCCGAGCAGCGTGGCCAGGACGGGGGCAATGGCGCCGCCGCCGCGGGTATACAGCCGTCCGATCAACAACTCCTGCAGCACGGAGCCTGCCGAACCGAGCCCGCTGATGATGCCGGCCGCGCGGACGGCGCCGCCTGCCTTGCCGATGTCCATGGCGCCGGCGCCGGTCATCAGGGCGTCGGGTCCGTAGAGCGTGAAGCCGACCAAACCCATGGACACTGCGAAGGCAAATGCCGTGCCGGTGCCGACGGTGACCATGCCGATGGTGGACAGCACGACGCCCATGACCATGAAAAAGCTGATGCGCGCCCGGCGGCTGCCGAAGTAGCGGTCGCTGACGAAGCCGGCGAAGACGACGCCGGCGATGCCGCACACGCCGAAGACCGTCGAGACATAGCCAGCTTGATCGTCGGCGAGGCCGAACTTGCGCGACAAGAAGAAGGGGGCCCAGGAGTCGAGGGCGTAACGGATGAACTTCATGCCGAAATAGGCGCCGCCGACCAGGAGGACGGTGATCCAGGTGTTGGTGTCCCACTGGATGCGCCTTGCGCTGCCGTCCTCGTTCTGCGGCTCCGGCTCGGCGATCGCGGGCAAGCCCTTGTCTTCCGGGCGGTTGGCCTGGAAGAACCAGACGATGACCCACACGATCGCCAGCACGATCGAGCCGGCGACAAAGGCGTAGCGAAAGCCGAAGTGCTGCAACACCCAGGCGGTGGCGGCGGGCGCGGCGACGTTGCCGACCTGGAAGCACGTGGACCAGACGCCCATGACGGTGCCGCGCTCGCTGCGGCTGAACCAGGCGGCCATGGTGCCGACGGTGTTGCTCCA
>CAIXAA010000405.1 GCA_903917305.1 uncultured Myxococcales bacterium
CGACCAGAAGGCGATCCGCGCCATCGGGCTGGCGACCGGCGAGGTCGTCATCGCCTGGAGCAACCTCAGCGACAACAACGTCTACGCCCGCAAGTTCGACAGCACCGGTGGGGCCTTGAACGGCGCCACCGAGTTCATCGCCAACACCACCAAGACCGACGAGCAGCAGGATCCGGCCGTCGCGGTCGCCGGCGATGGCAGCTTTGTCGTGGCGTGGGACTCCAACCTGCAGGACGGCAGCGGCCAGGGCATCTACTTCCAGCGCTACAGCGCCAGCGGCGTGCCGACCGGCATCGAGACCCAGGCGAACACCACGACCAACCTCGCGCAGATCACGCCGTCGGTCGGGGCGGATCAGGCGGGCAACTTCACGGTGGTATGGGACTCCTACACGCAAGATGGCAGCATGAACGGCATCTTTGGCCAGCGCTTCTCGGCGGCGGGCACCAAGGTCGGCACGGAGTTTGGCCTGAACCAGTACACGACGTTCGACCAGCGCCGCCCGAGCCTCGCGATGCTGCCCAGCGGCAAGTTCGCGGCGGTGTGGGAGTCCAACGGCCAGCCCGGCGGCGCGGCTTACGATGTGGTGATGCGCTGTTACGACGAGAACGGCACGGCGCTGGCGGGCGAGGCGATCGCCAACACCAACACGGTCGACAAGCAGCAGTACGCGCACATCGCCGCGTTCCCGGACGGCAGCCAGAAGTATGTGGTGACCTGGCAGAGCTGGGCGGAGGACACGGCGGACTCGTGGGGCGTATATGCGCAGCTGTTCACGTATGATTGCAAGGCGATCGGCTCGCCGTTCCTGGTGAACACGAACAAGACCGGCGACCAGACCTGGCCGCGCGCCAGCGTCGATCCCAAGGGCAACTTCGTCATCGCGTGGAGCTCGCTGGGGCAGGACGGCGACAACCAGGGCATCTACGCGCAGGCGTACGACAGCACGGGCAAGGCAATCGGCGGCGAGACGAAGCTCAATACCATCACGGCCAATGAGCAATCGCACGCGTCGGTGGCGCTGCTGCCGAGCGGCAAGCTGGTGGCGGTGTGGCAGACGCTGGGCGAGGACGAGGCGGGCTGGGCCTTGAAGGGCGGCATGTACGCGGTGAGCGCGGGCATCGGGCAGGTCGGGCTGGATTGGCTGGTGAATACGACGTTCACCGGCGACCAGAGCCAGCCGGCGGTGGCGGCGCGGCCGGACGGGACGTGGGTCACGGTGTGGCGCAGCTTGGGGCAGGACGGGGACAAGGGGACGGTGATCGGGCGGGTGCAGGGGGTGCAGAACTAGGCTCGGCGCATCCGGGTCCGGGTCCGGCTCCGGCTCCGGTTCGGGTTCCGGTTCCGGCTCCGGCTCCGGCTCCGGTTCGGGTTCGGGTTCCGGTTCGGTTTCCGGTTCCGGCCTTCGCCCTCACGGCAGTGCGCGTACGCAGCGCAGCCCCAGCCCCGCACTGGCCACGAGGCTGCCCTTGACCCGCGCCGCGGCGCGCAATTGCGCTGCACTGCTGGTGAAATCTCCGCCGCGCGCGACATGGTCAGCGGCTCCGGCAGCCGCCCACGGATCGGTCTGCGCGCCTGCCGCGTAGGGACCGTAGCCGTCGCGCGTCCATTCGGCGACGTTGCCGGCCATGTCGCGCAACCCATAGGGACTGTTGCCTGCGAGCAGCCAGCCGACCGGCGCGGTCAAGCCCGTACCGCAGCCGCTGTTGGCGCCATCGACCATCACGGCCAGGCCGCAGCTGGGCGGGGCGTCGCCCCAAGGGAAGCTGCGCATCGCCTGGGCGCACGCCGCGCTGCCAGCCAATAGACCGTTCTTCTCGCAGCTTCCGCGCGCCGCCATCTCCCACTGCGCTTCGGTGGGCAGATCGTAGCCTTCGCCGCGCCACTGGCAGAACTTGCGCGCCTGCGACCAATCATTGATGTCATTGACGGGATAGTTGGTCTTGCCCGGGTAGTTCGCCGCCAGCTCCGGCTGCACGAGGTCGGGCGTCAGGCACACGCCCGCCGCGACGCACGCCTGCCACTGCAGCACCGTCGTCTCGGTCAGATCGATGAAGTAGCCGGAAAGCTTCACTTCGTGCTGCGGCAGCTCGTCCGGGTTGCACGCGTCCTTGGCGGCGTTGCAGCCCATCCAGAAGCTGCCGCCGGGGACCAGGACCATGCCGGGCGGCGCGGCGGCGCCCTGGCACAGCCCGCCTTCGCCGCAGACCGCGGCGTCGCCACAAGGGAATCCCGCCGGCGCGCTGGTGTGCGTGCACGCGCTGGGCAGATCGCAGCTGTCGGCGGTGCATGGCGCGGCCAGCCCGCAGGCGTCGATGGTGCACAAGTTGCCGTCATCGCAGGTGCCGACGTCGTCGGTCTTGCCGTTGCAGTCGTCGTCGACGCCGTTGCAGGTCTCGGTGGCGGGCGTCGGCGCGTCGCAGGCCGTCAAGCCGCTGGCGCCGCACTGCCACGTGCCGACGCAGGTGCCAAAGTCATTGGTTTGCGTGCACGTTCCGGCGAGGCCGAGCGCCGCGGCGTTCGGGCTGCAGGTGCACGCGCCGCTGTGCGGGACGCACTGCAGGACGCTCGTGCCGCCGCCTGGATCGCTCACGGTGGTGCAGTCGGAGCTGAGCGGGCAGTCGGCGCCGGTGACGCACACCTGGCCACAGAACCTGCCGGCGCCGATGGGCAAGCAGAGGTTGTCCTGCTGCCAGGTGCTGTTGCAGTCGCCGTTCTTGGTGCAGGGATCGCAGACGTGGGGGAACCGCGGCAGGCAATAGCTCGTCGGATCGATGCCGAAGAGCTGCCCGCAGCGAAAGCCTTCCGGGCAACAGGAGGAGCACGTCCGGGTGCAGAGCTTGCCGTTGCTGGTTTCGACGCAGGCGCCGGAGTCGCAGTCGGTGTCCAACTGGCATGGCGCGCCGCTTTCGCCCATCTGCGGACTCGCGGACCACGGACAGGCGACATCCGGCACGACATCGACATCGGCTTGCGCGTCCGTGGCGTCCTGCCCGACATCCTTGCCGAATTTCCAGGTGTCGAGGCTGGCATCGTGGGAATTGCTGACGTAGCTCGAGCGAAACGTGTCGGGTTCCTCGTACGTCGCGGCGCCGTCGAACCAGACGCGGTCCGGCAGCGGCACCGTGCACGCCGTGCAGCAGAGGGCCAACGCGAAGATCGGAACACGCCAACACATCAAAACCTCGCGGAAAGGGTGGCGCCGACCGGCGTGGCCGTCACGTTCGCTTCGTCGTCGCCCACGACCAGCCACAAGCCCACGGTGCCGAGCACGGCGGCAACGCCGCCCAGGACCGCGGAGCGCGTCAGGCGTTCGCTGATGCGGCTCGACTCGATGCGCGCGTCCTCGTAGGTGATGGCGCTGATGGGCTGCTGGCGAAAGCCCGGCGCGACCTTCTGGTTGAACGCGTCGCGATCGTTTGCGGCGCTAAGGTAGATGCCGCCGGCGGCGAGGCCGAGCGCGACCGCGGCGCCGATGGCGGTCCAGCCGCCGGTGCTGCCGATCGCTTCGGCGCTGTGGGGCTTGGGCTTGCTCACCTGGGCGGGCGGCGGCTTGCTCGGCGCGGGCGGCGTGCGCAAGGGCGGCAGCGTGTAGATCCGCACCGGCGAACGAGGAACCGCGGCGTCGCCTTGGCCATCCTCCGCCGCGCGCGCTGGCGTCGCGCTGGCCAGCGTCGCGAGCAGCGCGGCGCACAGCACGATCGCAAGACTTCGCAAGTGTTCAAAACACAAGGCGCACCGCCCCCGAGCAGCCGCTCGGCGTGGTCTGTTCGAGCAGCCCGTCGCTGCTCGCCAGCAACCACCAGCCGCTGACGACGAATTGGACGGGCGCGACGTAGATGGTCAGCGCCGCGATCGGCATGAAGTAGCCGTAGCTTGTGATGACGCTGACGTCGTCCGGCTGGGAGCCCTGACAGGTCGTGTCGACGCAGGTCTGGCTCGCGCTGGTGCGGCCGACCGCGCCGGGCAGCATGCCGCCGGTCAAGCCGAGCTGCAGGGAGGCCTCCGGCGTCAGCTTCAGGATGCCGCTCATGCCGAAGTTGAAGCGCGCGGTGAAGGAGGAGCCGGTCGTGCTGTAGCTGCTGTGCGCGTTCTCGTGGCGCGTGCCGCCCGTGCCGGCGGGCCCCGAGCTGGTCGTGTCGACGCTGATGTCGCGCTGCCAGGGCACCGAATTGGCGCCGAACTCCGCGTGCAGGACGAATGCGCCGGCGCTGCCTTGGACGACGCGGCCGCGAATCGCGGTGAACAGGCCGACCGCCGGTGGATTCCCGGGCGGCGCGTGCAGATCGACCGCGCTGGGCTGCGGATTCAGGCCGACTTCGAAGCCGCCGCTGAACTCGACGTTGCGGACGGTGCCGCCGATGCGCAGGTGGACGGTGTCGACCGAGGGCGAGATGCCAAGGCCGCCGGCTTCGCGGCTGGGCGCGGTGAGGACGGCTGTGCGGCCGTAGCCGCCTTCGATGGCGCCGTGGCCGGACGGGATGAGGTCGCCGACCGCGCGCAGCGCCGGATTGGCCAGCTGCACATTCTGGCGCATCGTGTACTCGTTGGTGGTGATGGTCGGCTGGACGTAGCCGCTGCAGGCGGTCAAGAGCAGCGCGAGCAGGGTCAGGTGCAGCCCTGCCAGGGTCAGGCGCGCGGGATGGCCTTGCGCAAGTTCCCTGTTCGCCATGACTTCGCCCCCCCAGCCTACGGCCATGCTAGCGATCCGGCGGCGCTGGTGCAAACGCAGTGGATGCGGGGGTCTCTTGGTTGGGATTCATTCCAGTTCCGGCACCGGCCGCACTGCCGCCGCCATGCCGTGCCAGCAGCTGCTCAGGCAGCCACCGCGACCTCCACCCGGTTCCTCCCAGCTTCCTTGGCGGCGTAGAGCGCACCGTCGGCACGCCGCACCAGGCTGTCCAGCGTGTCGCCCGCGTGCAGTTCGGCGACGCCGCAGCTCACGGTGACGCAACCGGCCGCCTCGAAGCCGGCGCGCTCGACGCAATGGCGGATCTTCTCGGCGAGCAGGGCCGCGCCCTCCAGCCGCGTCTCCGGCACGAGCAGGATGAACTCCTCACCGCCCCAGCGGCCCAGCACATCGGTCGAGCGGATGTTGTCGTGCACCACGCGCGCCAGTTCCTCCAGGACATGGTCACCCGTCATGTGGCCGTGCACGTCGTTGATGCGCTTGAAGTGATCGACGTCGAGGAAGATCAGCGACAATGCGCCGTGGTGGCGGTTCGCGCGCTCCACCTCGCGCGCGAAGGTTTGCTCGAAGCCGCTGCGGTTCAAGGCGCCGGTCAGCCGGTCGACGGTGGCGTAGGGCGCTGGCGCGGAGGTGCGCGGCGTGAACCGC
>CAIXAA010000406.1 GCA_903917305.1 uncultured Myxococcales bacterium
CGCAACTGAGGTTGCAGGCGTTGGTCAGCCCCACGCCCAAGGCCAGCGTGCGGCGGGTGGTCGGTGCGGGGTTCATGGGCAGCTACGTCTTCCGGGCCATCAGCTCGGTGAGGCCAGCGTGCCGCGCGGCGTGCGACAACGCAAAGCCCGCGTCCGTCAGCCACTGTTCGACCTGCGCCGCCGCAAGCCGCAACTTCGCGTAACAGCTCTTGTTCATCGTCCAGTCGTGCTCCGGACCCGCCCGGACCTGCACCACGTCGTGCACCATCACGCGATCGGGCAGATACTCGAGAAAGCACGTCATGATGCGGTCTTGCGTCGCGCGCACCGGCACGATCCGGTCGGTGCCCGTCAGCTCCTGGCTCAGGTCGCGAAAGCCCAGGACCAGCGCACCGCCGGGCCGCAGCGCCGCAAAGGCGTCGGCGATGAGCTGGCGCGCGTGCTCGGCGGACTCCAGGTGCGTCAGGGTGTCGCCCATGCAGGTCAGGAGATCGGGCGGCTGCTGGCAGTGCTCGGCAAACATCAAGAGATCCGCGCACACCGCCGTCACCGGCAGCCCGGCCGTGCGCTGGGTCAGCTCGCCCAGCAGCCGCGCGTTGCTGTCCAGCGCCAGGACGCGGTAGCCCTGCTGGGCCAGAGCCAGCGTCTGCAGCCCGGAGCCCGCGCCGAGGTCGATGGCCAGCCCGGGACCGCGCAGGTCGTGCCGCTCGAAGAACTGCCGGGTCGCGGCGCAGCGCGCGTCGAAGTCGCCGAGCATCCAGGTGTAGTGCTCCGCCAGCAGGTTGTCGTAGTGGCTCGCGACGCTGACCATGGGTAGCTTCCTCGCGGATGAGGCGATGCAGGCCGCACCGTACGCCGGCTCCGTACCTGCGTCTACGGGGCGCACTTCGCGAGCGGTGTGTGCGGGCATCTGGCCCATGGGCAGCTGTCCGGCGTGCCGGCGTCGCGCCGCCTCCGGGATCTCGGCCCGGCCCTGCAACACAGCAATCCGTCACGGCAAAGGCCCTTGACCCGCCGCGCTCGCGCTCCTACGATGCGCGCCGACAGTTCGCCTGTCGTCAGTTGCACGCAAGCGGCGCCAGCGTGGTGTGAATGAGTCGCGTCATCACGGCGCCGGTCATCGCCACCCAAAGTTGACCGTCGCCGCGCTCGGCCAGGCGCACCACCTGCGACGCTTTCGCTTCAGGCCACGGCACGGTCTCTGTGCCCAACACCTTGCCCTGCGCGGTCAGCCACGCCAGCCACGCGTTGCCCAGGTGCTGTCCGCCGGCGACGAAACGCCCATCCGCGAGCGCGAGGCCGCAGTTGTAGCCCACCACAGTTCCCAGCCCCACATCGATGGGCGTCGTGAACTTCTTGCCTTGGATCGGATCGATGCGCAGACCGTCGAACGAAATCCCGGATGCCCCGGAGTCTGGCGTGGACTCGTGGACAGCCGACAAGACCGCGTCGCCACTTGCAGTGACGGCCAGGCCAGTCGTCCCCAGGTTGAAGCCACTCCACGTGTCGCCGAAATTCCCGTACTTCACCGGGGACCAGCCGCCAGTGGCGGTGGCCAGTATGGCCCCGTCGGAGCCGAGCCAGGCGAGGCGCGTGGCTTGCAAACCCAGGTCCGGGGTCCAACCAGAAGCCGAGGCCGCATCAACCGACCCGAACACAAGCCAGCCAGCCCCCTGGTCGATCACGGCTGCAACTGTCGTGAAGTTGGGCTCGACTTCCCAGAGGATGGCGCCCGCGGCCGATAACCGCGCTGCATGCCCGTATTCCGTAGCGACCAACAACCCGCCATCCGGCAGCAGGTGCAGGACCTCGACGCGATAGGCCTTCGACAGCTTCACCTTCGTAAGCAGTGAGCCATCCGCGGCGGCCGTCCACACGACGCCGTCCTCCGTTCCCAGCAGGAGCGTGCCGTCCTTGGCCACGGCCACGGCGGTCGTCTGAGCCTTGGGCCAGACCTTCTGCCACAGCAACTTGCCATCCTTGTCGACCCGAAAGCCCACGCCGTCCATGCCGATTTCGCCGACCAGCACGGCTCCGCCATCGCTTGTCGCCTGCAGGTCGTTCACGTACTCGATGGTGGTCGACGTCCATTGCAGCCCTGGCCCGACGGGCGCCTGCGCGGCGCTGCAGCTTCCCGCCTCGCATGTGCCGCAGCCGCCTGAGCTTTCGCAAGCGCCGGCCAATGGCGTGTGGATGCAGCCGCCGACGCAGGCGTCCGCGGTGCAGGGCTCGCCGTCGTCGCACTGGAGGGGGATGGAGCTGCAAACAAACGCGTTGCAATGGCCATCCACCGTGCAGGGGTCGCCATCGTCGCAGGGCCAGGGGGTGTTCAACGATTCCTGGTGCTGGCAGACGATCTGGTCGGAGACGACGTTGCAGGAGTCGTAGGTGCAGTCGTTGCCATCGTCGCACGACGTGACCTTCGGGTAGCATTGGCCTTTTCCGTCGCAGGTGGGGACGATGCAGGAGGAAGAAAGTTCCGAGTTGGTTCCGCAAGATGTACCGGCGGGCCGGGCCGTGCAGTGGCCAACGATGCACGCGTTGCACATGTTGACCCCGCAAAGGGGGCCGGGGCACGACTTGATCCCGCAGTCGCTGTCCGTCGTGCACGTGATGGCGGGCGCGAGTTCAACTGCATCCGGGGCGGCCGCGACCTCATCGTCGGCATCGACTGCGGCGCCCGCGTCGTCCGCGTCGATGGCGTCCAGACCGCCGTCCGCATCGTCTTCGGCTGCCACTGCGCCTGCGTCGGCCGTGTCCGGTGCGGCGTCCTCCGGCACGTCGCTGACCATGGCTGCCGGTGCTTCGCCGGCCGGCGTGCATCGCAGCGCGCCGAGGAGCAGCGCGAGACCGAACAGTTCAGCGAGTGACGTGCGCATGTCCAGCCACCCCGTCCCGATTCGAGAACCTTGGCCATTCGGCAGATGCTTGGTTGCTGGCCGCGCGCAAAAGGTTGCCCGCGCAGCGCTCCGTGCCGTCTGTGCCCGCCCGCCTACGGTCCGCATAGAGGCAGGTACCGCGCGATCCAGGCCGCGGAGCCCGGGTCGAGCGTCGCCGCGGCGCCACGATGGACCGGTTCGCCACGCTATGCCTGCACACAGCCCAGGTCAAGCGCGGTTTTCTTGGCTTTTCCGGGTCTTCGGACAGCCGACCGCAACGCGGGCGCCGCTCAAGCCTGCGCCTGTTCCGCCGCCTGACCCGCCACCGCAGGCGCCACCGCGACCCCCCGCCGCTCCGCCGCACGCGGCATCAGCCCGACAATCCCGCGAAAGCGCGGATCCGCCTCGTCGTCCATGGCAAACGCCTTGCGCGCCGTGCGCTCGGCCAGTTGGGCGTGCAGCACCGTGCCGAGCGGAAGACTTTGCAGTTATCCCGCCAACTTGTGCGAGATGGGCGGATCTGCTAGCCTCTGCGCGGCGGCCGGCGGACCGGCAGCTGCAGCGAGGACCGAAGCGTGCGTGAGCCTTTGAAGCCGCAGTTGCGCGACCTGCGCGGCCTGCCCGGCGTGCGCGCGTTCCTGGCGGAGCGCCTGGAGCTGGATCCCGCTACGCAACTCTGGGATGTCGTTGCGGATGTCACGCGCGGCTGCAACCTGTCCTGCGCCATGTGCCTGACGAACGACCTCACGCCCAAGGCGCTGGCGACGCCGGACGTCGTGCAGCGCATCCAGACCGAAGTGCTGCCGCACGCGTCGGATCTGGCCATCGGCTGTCGCGCGGAACCGCTGCTGCACCCGGATCTTCCGGAGATCCTGGCAGGTCTGCGCGCGGCGATCGCGCAGCAGGAGGCGAAACCCTTCCTCATCATCCTGACTTCCGGGACGCTGCTGACCGCGCCGCTGGCCGCGCGTCTGGCGGATTGTGGCCTGGACATGGTGCTGTTCTCCATCGAGACGACAGATCCCAACACCTACGCGCAGTTGCGGCGCGGCGGCACGTGGCCGGTGACGCGGGCGGGTATCGAGCACCTGCGCACGGCGCCCACGGCGCGCCGGCCCAAGCTGGGGGTGCAGACGCTTCCCAGTCGGCAGACCTTGACGCAACTGCCCAAGCTGATGGCGGATCTGGCCGAGATGGGCGTCGGCGTGGTGCACCTGCCGCAGCTGATTCCGGATCATCCGGGGGATGTCGCGAATGCCCTGTCGCTGCAAGGCGCAGCAGCGGAGACGACGCGCGTGGCATTGGCCGGGGTGGTGGCAGCCGGACGTGCGCGTGGGCTCGAAGTGGGCGCGCCGGAGCCGCTGCAAGCGCCGGTCACGGACGACCTTTATCCGCTGCTGGCCGACAATGGCTTCTGGGACGAGGCTGTAGCCGTCCGCGACCGCCCCGCCGTCTGCATCGCGCCGTGGAGCCGCGTGCGCATCGACCACGAGGGCAACGTCTACCCGTGCCACCGCACGCTGAGCACCGGGGATGCCTGGGGCAACTTGAAAAGCGCCAGCTTTTTGTCCCTGGTCAACAGCGATCGCGCCATCGCCATGCGCCGCGCCCTGCTGGCCGGCCGCGCGCCGAACGGCTCGTGCAGGCGCTGCCCGTTTGGACCGCGGGGGTGAGGATGGCGGCGGTTGCGCGAAGGCCTGACGGTGCGAAGCGAAGGGCCGAAGCCCAAGCGCAACCGCCCCAACAACAGCGGGTTACGATGGCGGGAAGCGAAGCGCCCCGCGTACAGCCGCGCAGCGCGTATCACTGCCGAAGGCAGCTGTGAGCGCAAGCGGCTGTGCCAGGTAAATCAAAAC
>CAIXAA010000407.1 GCA_903917305.1 uncultured Myxococcales bacterium
CACCCCCGGCCTGATCGACATGGCGCTGCCGGCCTCCGCGGCCGTCACCGCTGGCGCCGTGGGCTGGCTTCTGCTCGGTCGCCTGAAGGCGAAGAAGCGCGCCGCGTAGCGCCCAAACTGCGCAGGCGTCTCGCCACGAGGCATTTTGTCGGTCGCAACCAGTTGCATCCGGACTCCGCTCGTGCCAACTTCCCGCCGCCCCGGAGCGACTCCGGCGGGAGGTTCATCATGCAACTGCAAAACGCTATCGCCCTCGTTACTGGCGGCGCTTCCGGTCTGGGACGCGCCACTGCCACTCGTTTCGCCCAAGCCGGCGCACACGTCGTGATTTGCGACCTGCCCTCCAGCACCGGCGCCGCGATCGCTGCCGAGCTGGGCAAGAACGTCATTTTTTCGCCGACCGACGTCACGAGCGAAGCCGATGTGCTCACGGCGCTTGCCGCCGCCGAGTCTGCCTTTGGCAAGCCCGTCAACGT
Source organism: uncultured Myxococcales bacterium (assembly GCA_903917305.1). GTDB lineage: Bacteria > Myxococcota_A > UBA9042 > UBA9042 > UBA9042 > CAIXAA01. The sequence goes on from CAIXAA010000407.1 coordinate 477, forward strand.
CGCCATCAATTGCGCTGGCATCGCGGTGGCCGCACGGACGATTTCGAAGAAAGGCGCCCACGATCTCGCAGCGTTCCAGCGCGTGCTCACCGTCAACGTCGCCGGCACCTTCAACGTGATTCGCCTCGTCGCCGCGCGCCTCTCTGAGACGGAAGCCGGCCCGGATGGCGAACGCGGCGTCATCGTCGACACCGCCAGCGTCGCCGCGTTTGACGGGCAGATCGGCCAAGCCGCCTATGCCGCGTCCAAGGGCGCCATCGCCGCGATGACCTTGCCGATTGCCCGCGATCTGTCCGGCTTCGGCATTCGCATTTGCACGATCGCCCCGGGTCTGTTCAAGACGCCGATGCTCGCCGGTCTGCCGGAGCAGGTGCAGAACGAACTGTCCAAGACCGTGCCTTTCCCGGCTCGTCTGGGCGATCCGAGCGAATACGCGATGCTGGCCCAGCACATCGTCGAGAACCCGATGCTGAACGGCGAAGTGATTCGCTTGGACGGTGCGCTGCGCATGGCGCCCAAGTAGCGTCGCGTTGCCCAAGAAGCGTTTGGTGCTCCTTTCAGGCAGCGATCCGACCTGCGCAAAGAAGTGCAAAAAGAAAAGCTTCCCAAGCTCGGGCGGTTGTGCTATTTTTGAATTACCTCCGGAGCAAACTGGTTGTTCCGGGGGAGACAAGACGGGCGAAAGCCTGTGAGGTTCTCATGCACGCGCATGTGACTCTCGCGGGTCCAGGCCCCGGCGAGAGTGGGGCGCAGGCCCCGGCAAGAGAGAAGATTCGATGGGTAAGAAACTGTTTGTGGGCGGCTTGAGTTGGAACACGGAAGATGCGTCTTTGCGCGCGGCATTTGAGAACTACGGTGCAGTCGCGGATGCGAAGGTCATCAAGGATCGGGAGACGGGCCGCTCGCGCGGATTCGGTTTCGTGACCATGTCGAATGACGGCGAGGCCACCACGGCCATCACCGAAATGGACGGCAAGGCCATTGACGGTCGTACTGTCAAGGTCAGCGAAGCGCTCGAGCGCGCTCCGCGTCCGGGCGGCGGCGGCGGTGATCGCGGCGGCTTCGGCGGCGGCGGTGAGCGCAGCGGCGGCGGCGGCTACGGCGAGCGCAGCGGCGGCGGTGGCCGCAGCTTCGGCGGTCGTGGCGGCAGCGGCGGCGGCGGCGGCGG
>CAIXAA010000408.1 GCA_903917305.1 uncultured Myxococcales bacterium
CGCATCGAAGTGGCGGATCAGGCGCACTTGAAGGCGGGCAGCGGCGACGTGCGGCTCGTGACCGGCGCGGAGCCAGCGGCGGCCGAGACGGGCGCCCAGCGATAGGCCGGATCGCGGGCCTTCAGGTCTCCAGCCGCAACCACTCCGCCAGATCGCAGGCGACCTTGCTGCGGTTGTCCATGCGGCGCAGCGGCGGCACGGCGCGCCGGCAGCCCGGTCCAGCGAAACGACAGCGCGGGTGAAAGGCACACCCGGTCGGCGGCGCAAGCGGGCTGGGCACTTCGCCGCCCAGGACGCGCAGACCGCGCCGGCGCGCTTCGGTCGGATCGGCCAGCGGCACGCTGTCGAGCAGGGCGCGCGTGTAGGGATGGCGCGGCCGATCGAGGACGGTGGACGCGGGGCCGCTCTCGACGACGCGCCCGAAGTACATCACCGCGACGGTGTCGCAGAGGTGCGCCACCGCGCCGAGATCGTGGGCGATGAAGAGGTAGGACAGGCCGCGCTCGCGCCGCAAGTCACTGAGCAGGTTCATCATCTGCGCCTGGATCGAGACATCCAGGGCGCTGATGGGCTCGTCGAGCACCAGCAGCTCCGGATCGGTCGCCAGGGCGCGCGCCAGGCCGATGCGCTGGCGCTGGCCGCCGGAGAACTCGTGCGGATGGCGGTGGCGCAGCTCGGGCGCGAGACCGACTTGCTCTAACAAACTGCAGACTTTTACGTCGATTGCCGCACTGGTGAGCTTGGTGTGCACGCGCAGCGGCTCCGCCACCGACTCGCCGACCCGCAGCCGCGGGTTGAGCGACGCGTCCGGATCCTGGAAGGCCACCTGCATCCGGCGCCGCACCGGCATGAGCGCGCGGCGGCTGGCGTGGCTGATGTCCTGGCCGTCAAAGCAGACCTGCCCGCTGGTCAGCGGCCCGAGGCGCAGCAGCGCGCGGCCGATGGTCGACTTGCCGGAACCCGATTCGCCCACCAGGCCAAGGACTTCGCCGCGGGCGATGCGCAGCGAGACGCCATCGACGGCGCGCACGCGCCCGACCTCGCGGCGCCAGAACAGGCCGCGCTGCACAGGGAAATGCACATGGACATCACGTAGTTCGGCGATCGGCTCAGCCAAGCACGACCTCCTGCTCGGCCAGTTGCTGGGAGCGCGCCCACTGCGGCACCTCCTCCGCGCGAAAGCAGCGCACGAGGTGCTCCGGACCAGAGGCCTGCGTCTCGGGGGGCTGATCGCGCCGGCAACGCGCGTCGGCCAGCCCGCAGCGCGGCGCAAAAACGCAGCCGCTGAGCATCTCCTGCGGCCGCGGCGGCGTCCCGGCAATCGCGAACAGGTGGCGCGGACGGCCCTTGTGCGGCCGCGGCCGGCAGGCCAGCAGCCCGACGGTGTACGGATGGCGCGGCGCATCGAAAAGCTCAGCCACGGGCGCACTTTCCAACACGAGGCCGCCGTACATCACCAGGACGTGGTCGGCCATGTGGGCAATCACGCCCATGTCGTGGGTCACCAGCACCAGCGCCATGCCGGAGCGCATCTGCTGATCCCGCATGACTTGAAGCACTTGGGCCTGGATCGTCACGTCCAGCGCGGTCGTCGGCTCATCGGCGAAGACCAGATCCGGCCCGCACAGCAGGGCCATGGCGATCGCGACGCGCTGGCGCATGCCGCCTGAAAGTTCATGGGGATAGCTGCGCATCCGCTCCGGCGCGGCGGCGAGCCCGACCTGACCCAGCAGCGTGACGGCGAGCTCCTCCGCTTGGGAGCGCGCGATGCCGCGATGCAAGGTCAGCACCTCGCAAAGCTGAACGCCGATGCGGAGATAGGGATTGAGCGAAGTCATCGGGTCTTGAAACACGACGGCGATGCGGTTGCCGCGCAGCTTGCGCAGGTCGCGCTGCGGCAGCGTCAGCAGGTCGAGGTCGGCAAAGCGCAGCCGCGTGGCCGCCACGGTCGTGGTGCGCGGGTCATGCAGGCGCAGCGCGGCCAGCGACGACACGGTCTTGCCGCTGCCGCTCTCGCCGACGATGCCGAGCGTCTGGCCGCGCCGCACCCGGAACGAGACGTCGCTCACGGCCGGCACGGGGCCCGCATCCGTCTGGAAGGTGACGCGCAAGTGCCGCGCTTCGAACAGGAGATCGCCCGGGCGTTCGCTCACCTGCCTCCAGTCGGCTGCGACGATGGCGGCGGAGGTGGCGGAGGAGGCGGCGGCGGCGGCGGAGGCGGCGGCGGCAGCTGCAAGTCAGGGCGCAGCAGCGGCCCTTCGCGCCGCAGCAGGTCGCCGCGCAGCTGCACGGGCGGCACATTCGGCACGGGCGCCAGGTTCGGCGCGGGCGCCGGCGGGGTCGCGGGCGAGGGATGCGGGTCGAGCACCAGCTCGACGTGCGGGAACAGCGCCTGGCGCGCATGGCACTGGGTCATGGCGTCCAGCTCGGCGCAGGTGTCGCGCAGCGCATCGACGGCGCGCACGGCCTCTTCCCACGGCGCGGCGGGGTCGATGAGCACGGTCACGTGATCCAGCTGCGGCGCAGCGCTGCGGATGCGGCGCGCCCATTCGCCGAGTGCGGCGCCGACATGGCCAATCAGCTCGCGACCGACGGAGTCCTTGCCCCTGCGCAGCAGCTCCAGGCCCATGCCGCCGGCGGTGACGTGCACGATGACGCCGGAAAGGTCGTCCGGCACGCTGCCCTCGCCGTTGGCGTCCTGACCGGTCGCGTCGCAGGGCGCCCCCGGCCGCAGCGGAAACGGGTCGAGCTTGGTCCGGGCGCTCGGCAGCGCGCGCACCAGATCGCCCTTGTCGGTCGCCGCCATCAGGACGGGCTCCGATCCGGCTGCGATGAGCGTGCGCGCCACAACCTCCACGGCGTGGTAGGACATCCGCCGATCCACCAACAAGAACACAGGTTTGCCAGCCCAACCCTTGGCCGCGAGCGCCGGTTGCAGCGCGGCGAGCTGGCGGTTGGCGTCGAGCGTGGCTTTGTCGAAGTCCAGGCGCTGCTTGCCGGTCGGCCCGGTCAGGCCGGTCTGATCGCACAGCGTCGGGTCGCTCGCGGTGCACGTCACGAACGCGATCGGCTGATCGCCGACGAACACCTGGCGGCGACCGACAATCACGGTGGGCTCGGTCCAGACGCGCGACGCCTGGACGCCGGGCTTGGGGTTCTGCCAGGTCGGCGGCACGGCGTCCGTCGCGGCACTGCGCGGCAGATCAACCTGCAGTTGCACGCCAAGCTCGGTCGCCACCGTCGGTGAAGCCACGGCCGGCAGCGCGACATCGGCAGGACCAGCAGAGGCGTCGGACGCGGGCTGCCCATTCGAAGAGGGCTTGGGCTTGGTCTCCGGCCGATTGACCTTGCCGCACCCGACCAGGGCGCAAAGGCCCGCAACCACTGCCAACGACTTGGAACTACGCATCGCTGCCCCCCTCCGCCATCCGAATTCGGACAGCCATCTGCTCTGCCCGCACATATGTCTGCACCATGCTCGTCGGATCTGCAATGCCTCGGCCGGCGATTGCGTAAGCCGTTCCATGATCAGGCGAAATTCGGGGCACTGGCAGGCCGCATGTCAGGTTGCTGCCGTCATGGAAGTGCACCGTCTTGAAAGGACCGAGGGCTTGGTCGTGGTACATGCACAGGACCGCGTCGTACTCGCCCGCGAGCGCCTGGTGAAAGACCGTGTCCGCGACGACCGGGCCGCGCGCATCGATGCCGGCGGCCTGCAAGCGCTGCGTCGCCGGCGCGATCACGCGGGCTTCCTCGTCACCCAAGCGGCCTTCCTCGCCAGCGTGCGGGTTCAGGCCGCAGACGGCGAGGCGCGGCACTTCGATGTCCAGCCAACGCCGCAGCGCGTCCGCGGCTGCCAGCCCCGTGTCGACGATTCGCTGCACGGTCAGCAACTTGGGCACATCGGCCAAGGCGACGTGCGTCGTGACCGGGACGACGCGCAGGCGTGGGCCATAGAGCATCATGGCAAAGCGCTCGGCGCCCAGGCGCTGCGCCAGGAACTCGGTCTGGCCGGGCGGGCGCGGCTGCAGGTGATCGAAAATCCCTTTGGGAACCGGGCCCGTCACCATCGCGTCGAGCTTGCGCTCCACGGCCGCCTGCGCCATCGCGTCCAGCGCGCGAAACGCCTGCTCACGGCTCGCCAGCGAGGTCACGCCCACCTGCGGCTCGCGCAGCGACCCGGTTCCGCCTGCAACCGGGCACAGTTCCAGCCCGGGCTGCCCACCGGGCGGCGCCAGCTCCAGACCTGCGCGCAGCAGGGCACCGGCGAGCCAGGCGACCAGCTCCTCGGCCACGTACAGCCGCACGCGCACTCTTTGCGAAAGATGGGTGATCTTGAGCGCTTGCAACGCCACTTCCGGCCCGATGCCGGCCACGTCGCCGAGCGTCAGCCCGATGCGCGGACAACGGATTGTGGGATCGGAGGGCTTTGCCATGTGCGGTTGCCTGCCAGGCGCCAATTGCCGCGCTGCGCGCCCATGCTAGCATGGCGCATCCGGGCGGGCGAAGCGCACGCGAATCTCTGGAATCCGATGCGTCTTGCCGCCCAGCCCGCCGAGCTGTTCCTGACCACGAATGCGCCGGAGGACGGCCGCCTGGCTGCGCTGTTGCGCCGCGAGATCGACGCCTTTGCCACGACGCTGTCGCCCTGGGGGCGCTTTTTCGCGCCCGTGCACCTGCGCGTCGCGACCCACCAGGACGACCTGCGCCTCGCCGCGCCCTGCCCGACCGCGCTGGTGCTGCGCGCGGTGGCGGCCGTCGATGGGATCGTCTTGCTGGACCCGGACTTGTGGAGTCCGCCGCCCACGGAGCGCGAGGTCGAGCGCACGCTGCTGCACGAGCTCGCCCACGTGCTGCTGTTCCAGCGCTGCACGCCGCCGGACGCCAAGGAAGTCGCCTATATTCCCACATGGTTTCGCGAAGGCATGGCCGCGGTCGTCGCCCACGGGCCGCCGCATCCGGGTCAACGGCGGGCGATCGCGGCGCACCCGCACCTGCAGGCGCTGCCGGACGCGGACGACGCGGTCATGGCGGAGGATCCGGCGGCCTGCTACGAAGCGGCTTCTCTCCTGTTCGACGCGTGGATGCACCGCTTTGGCGCGGCGGCGCTGACGGCGCTGTGCCGGGCGATGCGGGCGGGACACGGGTTCGCCAGCGCCCACGAGAAGGCGTGCGCGATGACGGCAGCGACGTGGACGCAGGAGTGGATCGCCGCGGTGCGCCGCGAGGCGCGGCAGGGCTAGACGCTAGACCTCGAGGATCTCGCCTTCTTTCGAGTGCTCCAGGCTGTCGAGCCGCTTGCCGGCCGCATCCACGATGTCCTGGATCTTCTTCTTGAGCTTGTGCAGATCGTCTTCCGGCAGGTTCTCGAGCAGCTCGCTCATCTCGTTGGCGTCGCGGCGGGCGTTGCGCGTCGAGACCTTCGCCTCTTCCACCAGGCGCTTCAAGATCTTGACCATCTCGCGCCGCCGATCGCCCGTGGGCGCCGGCACGGGGACCAGCACGACGTCGCCGCGGTTGTTCGGCGTCAGACCGACATCGCTCGCCAGGATCGCCTTTTCGATGGGACCGCACATGTTGCGCTCCCACGGCTTGATGCTGAGCAGGCGCGGATCGACGACCGCGACCGTCGCAACCTGGGTCACGGGAACGGGATTCCCGTAATACTCGACGCGCACGTGCTCGACCAGCCCCGGATGGGCGCGGCCCGTGCGCAGCTTGCCGGCCTCACGGCGAAACGCCTCGATCGTGTGATCGAGCCGCTCATTCAATTCCGCAAGGATCTCTTCCTCACCCATGGCCTTGACCTCCAGCGCGACCAGCCTTGGGGGCCGCGCGTCCGGCGGCTACTCGCCCGCCGGTTCCGAATGCACCAGCGTCCCCACGGCTTCGCCATGCACGGCGCGCAGGATGTTGCCGCTCCTGCCCAGGTCGAACACGATGATGGGCAGCTCGTTGTCCATGCAAAGCGAAAGCGCAGTGGCGTCCATGACATGCAGCCGACGCGACAAGGCATCGAGGTGCGTGAGCTGGTCGAACTTGACGGCGTTCGGGTTGGTCTTGGGATCCGCGTCGTAGACGCCGTCGACCTTGGTCGCCTTGAGGATGATCTCGGCGCCGATCTCCGCCGCGCGCAACGCTGCCGTCGTGTCGGTGGTGAAGTACGGATTGCCCGTGCCCGCCGCGAAGATGACGATGCGCCCTTTCTCCAGGTGCCGCATGGCCTTGCGCCGGATGTAGGGCTCGGCGATCTGCTGCATGCCGATCGCGCTCTGCACGCGCGTCTGCACGCCCATCTTCTCGAGCGCGTCCTGCACCGCGAGGGAATTCATGACGGTCGCCAGCATGCCCATGTAGTCGGCGCTGGCGCGGTCCATGCCGCCCGAGGCGCCCGCGACACCGCGGAAGATGTTGCCGCCGCCGATCACGATGGCCAGCTGCACGCCGAGATCGGCCACCGCCTTGCACTCGCGGGCGATCGTTTCCAGGGTGTCGGGGTCGATGCCGTAGCCGCGGGTGCCGGCGAGGGCCTCTCCGCTGAGCTTCAACAGGATTCGGCGGTACTTCGGCATGCGCTCCCCTGCAGCGGCCAAGGTGCCGTGCGTCGTGTCGGGGGCGGTTTACACCGTTCGATGCTTGCGCACAAGGTCAGCGGGCAGGCCGATTCGTGCCGGGCGAATCCCGGCGCGGCGCTGCTTACGCCTCGGCCGCCATGCGCTCGACTTCCGCAACGAAGTCGTCGGCCTTCTTGGCCAGGCCCTCGCCGAGCTCGTAGCGCGCAAAGCGCCGCACCACGATGTTCTCGCCGGTCTTGGCGACGCGCTCGGCCAGAACCTTGCCGACTGCCGTGCC
>CAIXAA010000409.1 GCA_903917305.1 uncultured Myxococcales bacterium
CCGCGCAGGTCGGCAAGCGCGGACACGGTTGTGAGGTCATCCGGCCCGACATCGGGAACGCCGGGCACGTCGGCGCTCGAGAGGGAGGCGTCGGTGCTCTTCGCAGGCGACACGAGGCGTGCACACGACCAACCTGCCGTTGCCATGGCAAGCGTACCCAAGAATCTCCGGCGTCCAGGTTGCTTTTCCATGAACCCTCCGTCGTCCGGCTTCGGCGTGCGAGTGTCTGCGCGTCGTGGCCGGGCCGCAAGCGTGCCGACAACCCGTGGTCAGCGTGAACGTGCGCCATGCGTCGCCGGTACGCCTGCCTCACGCGTCCGAGCGTCTCGCACTTCATCGCCACCCGTATCGACGGCTTCATCGCGCGCGACGGCGGCAGCCTCGACTGGCTGGATATCGTGCAGGTTCCGGGCGAGGACCAAGGCTTCGGTGCGTTCTTCGCCAGCGTCGATACGCTGGCGCTCGGACGCAAGACCTGGGAGACGACGCTCGGCTCTCCGGAATGGCCCCGCGCGGGCAGGCGCCTGGTCGTGTTCGGCAGTTCGCAGACCTTGCCGCAGCCGCCACACGCGTTCGTGTCGGAGTTGTAGGTCGGGTAGCCAAAGCCGTCGTCGATCGTCCCGTTGCAGTTGTTGTCCACGACGTCGCACATCTCCGCGCCAGGCCCGATCGAGCCGGAGCACACGCGGTTGCCATTGCTGCACACGTACTGGCCTGCGCTGCACTGGCCGAGTCGGGAACCTTCGTGCAGACGCGACGCACGCCGAGAAGGTGAAGATCCTCTGGAATGGCAAAGAGGCCATGCTGGTCACAGGGGAAATCGCTGTGTACGGCGAGGGCCAGGCCACGACGCGATAGGCATGGCGTGGTGTCGCCCGGTCGCGCAACGCGGCGCTTCTCTTGCCGCTACGCCTACTTCGCCTCGTCTTCCTGCATGTGACACTTCTTGTACTTCGTGCCGCTTCCGCACCAGCACGGCTCGTTGCGACCGGGCAGGGCGCGCCGCTCGCGCGCCTTGCGCAGCAACATCAAGGTCGAGTACTTCGCCTCCTGCTCCGCCGTCATCGAACCACCCAGCTCCAGGATGGCCGCGCGCAGCTCGATGAGGTCCTGGTTGCCCATCTCGTCCTTGGTCGGCTCGATGGGCAGCGTGTCGTACGCCTCGGCCAGATCCGGCACCAGCGACCGGTCGCCGTAGGCGGCGATGTCGTCCGCGCCGATGAGCGCATCGCGGTCCAAATTCTCCAGCAGCAGCTTGCGGATGCGCCGGTCGTGCACGCCGCAGTGCGCCAGGATGAAGCCGAGGGAGAACAGGAGGTCCTCGTCGTCGCGTTCCTGCGCTTGCTCGATGCAGGCGAGCACCGGTTCCAGCACGGCGGGGCCAATGCGCGAGAGGCCATCGGCCGCGGCCTCGTGGATGGGCTCCTCGATGTCGGTTTCCAAGAGCAGCTCGACCAGCCGCGGAATCGCCGCCGCGCAGTGCAGTTCGCCCAAGAGAACCGCCGCATGCAGCGGCGCCCAACCCTGACCTGGGGCCTCCTCGTGCAGCAGGTCATCGTCCGCAAGGATGTCGAGCAGGGTCGCCTCTGCGTCTGAACCCAAAGCCACGATGGCATCTGCCTCGGATTCAGCCAGCTGCTCTCCGGCAGCCAGCAGCAGCGCGCGGATGTCGACTTCGGTCATGTGCTTCGTCTCCAGTTGGTCAGGCCAGCCGGGCGCTGGTGAACTTGCAACGCGGCAGCCCCTGCGCCGCAGCCAGGTCCAACACTGCCGTCGCCATTGCCGCCAAATCAGGCGCAACGACCCGCGCCATGTGAGCAAACAACGTCATGCACGACACGAGCTTGAGCGCGTCGATGTGCGACATCAGGTCTTGCAGGGCAACTCCCGCGCGCAGCTGTGCCAGCACTGTCGCTGTGGCCTGCACCAGGTGCTCGCGCAGCTCCGGAGCCTGCAGGTACGCCGCCGCTTCCTCAACGCCGTCGAGTCCGTACTGCTGCGCCATCGGCGACGAGCCCAAGCCGCGCAGTTGCGGAAACACGAACCAGATCCAATGGCTGCGCTTCTGCCCGGCTTGCAGCTCGGCCAGCGCGGTGGCGAAGACGCGTTCTTGGGCCTGCCGGAACCGTTCGAGGTCGAATGCCATGGTGTGCTCCAGCGGCCGAGTGTCGAGGTCGCGCGGCTCGCCCGTCAAGGCAGAGACGCGGCGCCCGGGTCGAACGTGCCGACGACGACTTGCCCCAATGGCCGCCGCTTCACCGGCTTGTGGCCGAAGTGGCGAACGCGTCGGACGACTCCGGCCTGACCCGGCGCTTCCGCTCGACCCACAGCGCGCCCGTGGCGGCCCCCCGTGCGAATCTCCCGCCGGGTTGCGCGGCGGCCATCGTCCCCCTCGACCGGCCGCGACCGGAACGAAAGGCCATGCGGATCATCGGCATCTTGGTCAACATGCGTCGTCGCGTGCGCGTCGTGCCAGGAGGCGTCGAGCCACCGTTGCCTCTTGCAGGCCGTCTGCTGGCTGCGGCGCAACGGCTTTGCGTGCGCGTGGGTCGACGACGACACCATTGCGGCCGTTCGGGGCCCGTCGTGCGAGATGCCGACCGGCCGCGTGGCGTCGGCCATCGATTCCGGGCAGTTGACGATGGCCATGCCGACAAGCGCGCCCGTGGAGGTGGCGCTATCGCACTCGGCGGCGTAGGCGGCGAACGGCAGGCGGGTGTTGGCGCCGAGTCGCTGGAGGAGGTCCCCAAGACTGCCTGGACATACGCGGCAAAGCGGCTCAACCTCGGGACTGGTGCCGTCCTGGCGCAGCCGGAGAGGCCGGCGGCGGACCGTGGTGATGCGCGGACGTTCGACAAGTCGCGATCTGCCACAAGATGTTCAGCTTCCCGCGGGTGCGGAACCTGCATTGGAGGCCACCGTGTCCACCCAGCAACGGAATCCGCGAACAAGCAAGGCATTGTCGCAGGTTGCGTGGGCGTGCGCGCTGGCGGCCGTGCTGGCACTCGGCGCGGGCTGCGGCGACTACGCCGTGTCGACGCCGCCGCAGGTCAACGTCACGGTAGACAACGTCCAAGTCATCGCTGGCAAATGTTCAATGTTTGCGGCAGACCGGAGCAATGGACAGCTCACGTTCGACAAACACGTGGTCGTGCGCAATTCAGGCAAGGGCGTCCTATGCCTGAACCAGGTGAAATGGACCACCGCGAATACCTTGCTGAAGATGAGCTACACGACGCCCAAGCCGACCGATGCCAAGGCTTGTCCGGCGGCCGGTGCGATTGCGCTTGCCGCGGGCAAGTCGGTGGGCATCGATGTGGCCTACCTGCCGAGCCCGGACAAGGTCGACATGGGCCAGGCGACGCTGACCATCGAGCACAATGCCACGCCGGAAAGCCCGATTTCGCTGTGCTTTGGCATCTCGCCGGTCGGACCGCAGATCAGCGTGGACGCCGCGGAAGACACGTTTGTCAACGTGTCCGCGCCGAGTTCGGAGACGCACTGCGACCGCGTCGGCAACTCCGGCGATGCGCCTTTGTGCTTTGATCACGCAGTACTCGATCCGGCAAACGCAAAGTACTCCATTGTCGAAAAGCCGACCAAAGGCGATTGCATTCCGCCCCTGGGCGATGCCGGCAACCCGGTGATGGCGCCGACGAAGTGGATGGTCTGCGTGCGCTACTCGCCGGGCGGACCCGGCGGAGATGACGACGACAACCTCATCATCGCGACGAACGACCCCAATATGCCGAATGCGCAGGTGATTCTTCACGCCAAGACCGAGACGGGTACGTACACGGTCGCCTGCACGACGACAAAGGGCGGGCTGCTCTACGACTTCGGCGGGGTGACATCAGGAACGGCGCAAGCGACTTGCGCCATCACCAACGTCGGCCCGGCAGGCATGGCGATCAGCCCGCCGGCCGTGCAGGCGACAGACCCGGCGATCGATCCGGCCAAGATCGCTGGCATGTACGCGATCTGCGGTCACACGTCGGCGACCGACCCGGCTTGCGTGGGCTGGCCTCTCGGTGTCGCGGCCGGCTCGACCGTCTACCTGACGATCCGCTTCACGTTCCCGGCGACGAACGACCCGGCGAACGGCAACCTGGTTGTGCCCTTCGTGCAGGCCATGATTCCGGAAATATTGACGATTCCGATCTCGGCCGGCGGCTGCGACGTGCCTGCGCCCGCTTTCGGTCCGCAGCAGCTCTGGCTGCTGGCCGGCCTGGGTCAAAAGGCCACGGGCACATACGTGATTGCCAACCAGAGCTGCGCACCGCTGCGGGTCCTCAACGCTTGCATCACCTCGGCCGCGAGCACTACCGGCGACCCTTGCAGCAAGCCGGCCTCGCTTTCCAGCGGCCTGGCCAAGCCGTTCGCCAGCCAGGACGTCGCGCCATGGGGTGTGCTGCCGCTGGAGGTGGAGTTCCATCCGGTCGATGGCGCGAAGCAAGTCGTCAATGATTTCTTGAATATGACCTACTGCGCAGGCGTCTGGGCGGGCGGCAAGTGCAGCGGCGCCATCGTGACGCAGGTGTTGAACCTGCAAGGCTCCATCCAGACCGGGATTGCGCCGCCAACGCTGAGCCTGAGCGCGCTGACAGACTACGCGGGCCCGGTGCACGGGCAGCCGCTCCACCTGGAGGCGACGTTCTCCCCAGGCCAATACCCGGATGGCCACAACTACTCGTGGCTCCTCACCAAGAGGCCGCCTGGCTCCACCCGTTGGCTGACGTCGATGGAGCAGACGACCTCGACGCCGGACCTCGTGTTCATCCCGGACGTGCCCGGCGACTACGAAGTTGCGGCAATGGCCCAAGCGATCGAGGACGGCACGCCGGCTGACTACGACTGGAGCGCTCAAGTCAAGATCGCCTTCACGGCCAAGTAGAGGGCGCGCGTCGCTGATCCGGTTACGCTAGCCTTCTTCGCCGGCTTCGGTGCTGTTGCCAAGCCCGCCACCATCCCCACCGCCAGCTTCGCGGCGCTGCAGAACGGCCCACCGCCCGTTCCCGGCGACCAGCAGGCCATCCGTGGACCGCTTGAGCTCATGGAGCCCGGAGGCCATCATCGGCAAGGCGCGCTTGGCCCGCCCCAGCAGCCACTTCGCATCGCCGAGGAGTTGTCACCCGCCACACCATTGTGGCCGTCTGTGGTCCACGGGGCGAACCGGCCTGTCGACAAAGGGCTTTTCCGTGTCCGTCTGCGCACGCTGGGCAGCGGCACGGTCCTGCTCGTCGACGACGAGGAAGCAGTGCGCCAGTGGCACGTGTTGGAGTGGGCAGGCGCTCAGCAAGCGGCCCTCGCATGTCCCCCAGTCAACGGCCGCCAAGACGCGAAAAGTCAACAAAAGCAAGCTTGACCAGCGCGGTACGCGGCGCTAGCGTGTCGGAGGACTGGGACCGTTGCCGAACAGCGCCGCGGGCCCAACAGCAGGCGCTGGCAAGGGGTTGGCATGGGATACCG
>CAIXAA010000410.1 GCA_903917305.1 uncultured Myxococcales bacterium
CTGCCGCGTCGTTCATTCCAGCTCGTTCTCGAGGTACGGCTCGCGCATCTCCGACGACAAGTAGATGTTCGAGAACACGCCGTCGTTGGTGAAGTCCGCGCGCGCCCGGGCGTACCACCAGTCCTGGTTCGGATTCTTGATGTACTGGATCGGCGGGACGGCGGGCGCGGCCGGGTTGCGCGCGATGACCAGGAACGCGAAATTCGCCTGTTCATCCGAGCGGTAGCCGGCGCCCAGCGCGCACCAGCCCGGGTGCGCCGCGACGTCGCCCGGCTTGGTGCAGTCGATGCCCCAGACGACATCGAGGGTCATCCAGTTCATGTCCTTGGGCCAGAAATCCGCGTCAGAAGTGCCAGTTGAGACGTAGCGGTGGTAGGTCTGGTAGTAGCTCTCCTGCTTGATGCGGATGTCCGCCAGGAAGGCGATCGCCTCCTGCACGCGCGCACGGCGGGAAAACCGCTTGTAGGACGCGACGGCCGCGGTCGCCATGACCGCAATGATGACCACCACGATCATGAGTTCGATGAGCGTAAAGCCGCCTGCGCCGCGCCTGGCATCCTGTCGCGTGTGCATCCGTGGCTCCTTTGCGCCTGCCCGACGGCCTCGGCCGCAGCGTCTTTTCTGGCGGATCCGCCTGCCTGCATCGTGAATGCTGGGGCGTTTGCAGTCAACGGAAACGTCGAGAACGGAAAACCGTTTGAAACCACATAGAAGATGTCCTGACATATCCATGACGCAGCGCGTCTAGACGGTGCCGCAGCCAAGCGTTATACCGGCCGCCGAAGCTGGCAGGTACACCGATCCTGACGTTCCTGTGACCGGCCTCACACACCCAGAGGTTCCGCCATGTCCTCCCCGACTACGACCCCCGTCCGTTCCGTCCGCTCTTCGGGCGTCTATGAACTGCCCACCAGCCGCGCGATCGATCGCGACGACCGCCGCCAGCGCCTGACGCGCCTGGTGCGCGAAGCCAACATCTACAGCTCCGAAGCCGAGAGCGCACAAGCCCTTTTCATCACCGACGCGGTCTTGAAGCGCGCCGACGGGGAGTTCATCAACCGCCATCCGGCCGAAGCCTTCCCCGGGCACATCCTCAACACGCTCAAGTCCGCGCACGTGCGCAAGTCCGGCGAACTGCTGGTCGGCTGCTCGCAGCCGCGCAAGGCCACGCATGGCTATGATCTGCCGATGTTTGTCCTCGAGACCTGCATGACGGACCAGCCCTTCATCATCGACACGATCAAGCTCGCCTTGAAGCGCATGGACGTGCACGTGCTCGGCACGCTGAACATGATCCTGCCGATCGAGCGCGACGCGGAAGGGCGCCTGCTCGATGTGAGCACCAACAATCCGACTTCCGGCGCGGAGTCGTTCAGCTGCCACCTGCTTTCGGTCGCCAGCGTCGGCGATCGCGCGGCGCAGATTCGCGAGACCGTGCGCGAACATCTGGAGAAGGCGGCGAGGATCGCCGGCGATTTCAAGCAGATGCGCAAGCTGGTCCGCGACGTCCACAGCGCGCTGACCTTCTGGGTCGAGGCCGCCGGCCAGAACGCCGAGTTCGCCGAGGCCGTCGATTTCTGCGACTGGCTCGCCGAAGATCACTTCGTGTTCATGGGCGCTTACGGCTTCGACGTCCAGGGCCGCCCCACCGGCCGCCTGGGCCTGGGCCGCTACGACACGCTCGAGCAGGTCGGCGTCGAAGGCGACCCGCGCCAGGCGTTCGCCCAGACCGCGCCGCTGGTCTCCATCTACCAGTCGCGCATCCCGTCGCCGGTCCACCGCGACGCGCCGCTGGTCGAGATCCGCGTGCGCATGGTCGACACCGACGGCAAGGCCGCCGGCGGCATCGTGTTCCAGGGCCTGTTCACCTACAAGGCGGTGACCGGCCAGGCCAGCAGCGTGCCGATCCTGCGGCGTCGTCTGGCGAAGATGGTCGCCTCCGAGGATCTCGTGCCCGCGTCGCACCGCATGAAGGTCTTCCTCAGCTTTTTCGACCGCTTGCCGCTGACCTACCTGTTCAGCGCCTCGGACGAGCGCATCTGCGCGCTCATCAACGACGCCATCGACGTCGACTTCGGCGGCGCGCCGCGCGTCAGCTACCGCATCAATCCGCTGGGCTCTGGTGCCCAGGTGTTCGTCATGATGGCGCAGTCGCGCTTTGGCGAAGACCTGCGCGTCCGCATCGAGGAGCACCTGCGCCTCGTCTTCGGCGCGGATGACGTGCAGTTCCGCCTGCTGGTCGGCAAGACCGAGACCGTGATCCTCGACTTCTTGCTGTTTGCCGACAAGCAGTTGAAGGCGCCGGACGCGGATGCGCTCGAGACCGCCGTCGTCGCCCTGGTCAGCCCGTGGCTCGACACGATGCGCGAGATGCTCAAGACCTGCGAGGTCAACGACGCCGAGATCGACCGCCTGAGCCTGCTCTACGGCGACGCGTTCCCGGCCGACTACCACCACCACGTCGAAGCTCGCCACCTGCTGGAGGATCTCACCAGCCTCGAAGCCGCGCGCGACACCGGTCGCGTGCAGCTGCGCCTGCGCCAGGACACGCGCGATGCCGCCGAAGGCACCGTGCGCCTGTGCAGCTCCGGCCACGCGGACACGGCGCTGACGGACATCCTGCCGATCCTGGACAACTTCGGCCTGCGCGTGCTCGGCGAGATGACCACGCGCATCGCCGACACCAACGGCCACGTCAGCTTCCTCGAGACGTACCGCATCGACGCCGGCGCGAGCCAGGGTCCGCACCTGCTCGCGCACGGCGTGGCGTTCCTGGACGCGCTGCACGCGGTGTTCGACGGGCGCATGAACGCGACCGCGATGAACAGCCTCTTGCTGCCGGCCCGTCTCGATTGGCGGCAACTGCAGGTGATTCGTGCGTTTGTCGGCTATGCCCGGCAGCTCGGCACGTCGTTCCCGGTCGGGCTCGTGCAGCAGGTGCTGCTCGCCCAGCCGGAGCTGGCGCGCACGCTCATCGACCTGTTCGACGCGCGCTTTGCGCCGCGCCTGGAAGGCAATGCCGGAGAATTGCTGAGCAAAACCAGCCGTCGGCGCACGCAGCGCGTGCACGAGGTCGAGGCGCGCTTCCAGGAGCAGCTGCGCGGCGTGCAGGACGCGACGCAGGACAAGGTCCTGCGCATGTTCGCGAACTTCATCCAGGCGACGCTGCGCACCAACTTCTTCCAGCGGCCGGACGAGGCGCGCGCGCTGTCGTTCAAGTTCCGTTGCGCCGATGTCGAACTGATGCCGGAGCCGCGTCCGCTCTTCGAGATCTGGGTCTACGATCCGCGCGTCGAGGGCATCCACCTGCGCGGCGGCAAGATCGCCCGCGGCGGCCTGCGCTGGTCGGACCGCATCGACGATTTCCGCACGGAAATCCTTGGCTTGATGCAGACGCAGATGGTCAAGAACACGCTCATCGTGCCGGTTGGCTCCAAGGGCGGCTTCGTCTTGAAGAAGCCGGAGCGCGACGATCAGGCGCGGCGCCGTCAGGCCGACGATCACTACAAGATCTTCATCAACGGCCTGCTGGATGTGACCGACAACCTCGTTCACGGCAAGGTGATTCACCCCGAAGACGTCGTCGTCTACGACGAAGGCGACCCCTACCTCGTCGTCGCGGCGGACAAGGGCACGGCGCACCTGAGCGACACCGCCAATGGCATCGCCCTGGCGCGCGGCTACTGGCTCGGCGACGCCTTCGCGTCGGGCGGCTCCAAGGGCTACGACCACAAGGCCTACGGCATCACTGCCAAGGGCGGCTGGGTCTGCGTCCAGCGCCACTTCCGCGAGATGGGCATCGACACGCAGAAGGACCCGATCACCGTCTTCGGCATCGGCGACATGTCCGGCGACGTGTTCGGCAACGGCATGCTGCTCTCGGAGACCATCCTGCTGCGCGCCACGTTCGACCACCGCCACATCTTCCTGGATCCGAACCCGAATGCGGCGAAATCGTTTGCCGAGCGCAAGCGCATGTTCGATCTGCCCCGCTCCAGCTGGGCGAGCTACAACGAGGCGCTGATCTCCAAGGGCGGCGGCATCTACCCGCGCACGGCCAAGTCGATCGCGCTGACGCCGGAAGTGCGCGCCATGCTCGGCACCGACCGCACCGAGATGTCGGGCGACGAGCTGATGAAGACCATCCTCAAGATGGAGTGCGACCTGTTCTGGAACGGCGGCATCGGCACGTTCGTCAAGGCGAGCCACGAGACGCACACGGACGTCGGTGACCGCACCAACGACGCGCTGCGCATCGACGCCACCGAGCTGCGCTGCAAGGTCGTCGGCGAAGGCGGCAACCTGGGCTTCACGCAGGCGGCGCGCGTGGAATTCGCCTTGCGCGGCGGGCACATCTACACGGACGCGGTCGACAACTCCGCGGGCGTGGACATGTCGGATCACGAGGTCAACCTCAAGATCCTGTTCGCGCCGCTGATGCAGTCGGGCGCGGTGGATCAGGCGCTGCGCGACGAAGTGCTGCTGTCGATCGACCAGTACGTCTGCGAGCTGGTGCTGCACAACAACTACAACCAATCCCTTGGCTTGTCGGTTGCGCAGGGCCAGTCCGCCGGCCAGATGCGCGCCTGGGGCGACGCCATCAAGTTCCTGGTCGACACGATGAAGATCGACCAAGATATCCAGATGTTGCCGTCGAAGACCACCATCGGGGAGCGGCGCAAGGCCGGGCTCGGCCTGACCCGGCCGGAGCTGGCGCGCGTCACCGCGTTTGCCAAGATGTGGGTCTACAACGAGCTGGTGGCGGATGTGCACTCCAGCCTCGCGGTGGACAAGCAGTACCTCGACTACTACTTCCCGGTCCAGGTGCGGGAGCGCTTCAGCGCCGCGATCGACAAGCACATGTTGCGCCACGAGATTGTCGCGACGCTGTGGGCCAACGAGCTGGTCGACTTCGGCAGCGCGCTGCTGCTGCCCAAGCTGGCCATCGAGTTCGACCGTTCGGTGGTCGATCTGTGCAAGGCGCACACGGCGTCGATCCAGTTGCTGGGCCTGCCGGCGCTGCGTTCGGCGGTGATTGCGCTCGACGGCAAGGTGCCGACGGCGGTGCAGTACGAGGCGTTCGCGACGCTGGAAGCGGCGGCGGCGGCGGCGACGCACTGGCTGCTCTCGACCTTCCCCGGCGACGGGCTGTTCGAGTTCCTGGCGAACATCGACAAGGTGCGCGCCTGGGCGCAGCCGCTTTCGGCCCAGGTGGGCGAGGCGCAGCCTGCCAAGCGCAAGACCGAGGCCCATGCCAAGGCGGCGGCTTGGACGGCGGCGGGCGTGCCTGAGGCGCTGGCGCAGGAGATCGCGGCCATCGGTGCGCGCTCGAACCTCTACGCGATCTGGCAGCTGGGCCAGGAGGCGGCGACCAACGCGGACGACGCGGTGGCCGTCTACTTCGGCACGGCGGAGGTGACCGGTCTGGCGGAGCTGCTGACGCAGATCGCCGCGACCACGCCGCAGACGCGCTGGGAGTCCGCCGCGCTGGCGAGCCTCGGTCAGGGCTTGGGCTACACGCTGTTCCGCCTGGCGGTGCGCGTGGCGCGGACGCTGGCGGGCAGCCAGCCGGGCGTGGAGGCCGTGCGCGGCGTCCTGGTCGACGAGCTCAAGCTGGGCGCGCTCTGGGAGCTGGCGAACCAGATTCAGGCCGAAGGCGTGCAGATTCCGGCGCTTGTGGTGCTGACGGAGCGGTTGCGGGCTCGCCTGCGATAGGCCTGCGGCTCCTCTTGCCAGTTGCTGATTTCTGCGTCACCTTCGGACAAGCAGGAGGTGCCCATGTCGTCAGCTTTGGATGCAGCGCGCGAGCACCTGATGGCGACCGCCGCCGTCATTGTCGGGCTCCTGGGCGAGGATCTGACCCTCTACCCGGAGCGCGAGATCCGGCGGCGGTTCCTGGACAGTGCCGCGGCCGACGCCCTGACGCCCGAGGACGTGCGCTCGCTGCGCGCTCGGGCTCAGGCCCTCGGGGCGTCCTTCGCCTCGCTGGTCGCGGGTGAGCTTGCCGGCACGGAGCCCTGGCTGGCGCTGACCGCCGTGCCAGCCTCCGACTACGAAGCGACGCTGGAACGCAACGTGGCCTCGTTCCTGCCTGCCGGACTGGAGCTGCCGCTCGGCGAAGCCTGTCGCAAGGATCTGCGCAGCGTGGCGGAGGTCTGGAGCCGCGTGGCGGCCATCGATCGCGAGGTCGAGGCGCTGGCAGCGGCCTTCGGGTTGCCGGCCGATTCGCGCACGCCGCCCGGCTACACGCCGCCGGCGCGCTTCATCTCGCACGCGCACCTGCCCACGCTCGTGGAGCGCTACCACCGCGACGTCGCCGAGTACGTCCGCACGGCCAGCGCCACGCGCGTGACCGACGCCGAGGCGATCCGCCGCACCCGCGCCAGCCGCTGGACCGAGGCCGGCTCCTAGCGCTTCGTCCGATTGGTGCGTAGTTTCATGTAGATCTGCAGCAGCGCCACGCCGGCCGCGGCGCCGATCGCGTCAGCCAGCCAATCCCACGGATCGGAGCTGCGTCCCGGCACCCACAGCTGATGCAACTCGTCGATGCCGCCCCAAGCCGTCGCCAGCGCCCATGCCGCGCCAAGGTCGCGCCTTCGCGGCTTTGCGATCGGCGCGGCGATGAGCAGCGCCTGCACGGCAAACAGCACGGTATGCGCGACCTTGTCAGCCGGCAGCCACCCGGGCAGCGGCAGCCAATGCGTGCTGCCGGCCACGCCGGGCCAGGTCGTCGACGACTCCGCCCAGATCGCCGCCGCCCAGATCGCTGCCGGCGCAAACCGCCACCGCGATGCGAATCGCGCCGAAGTCATGCCACAAAACCCAGCAATGTTCCGGAGAACGAGTGGGGATGCACCCGGTCGATGCGCACGCGGCCCAGGCGTCCCGGCCAGGTCGCCAGCGCCTCCGGATCCGTCGCCGCGACGTTGACCGGCACATTCTGCGGCGTGCGCCCCGTGACCTGCGGCGGCCCATCCAGCTGACCCAGCAGGGAGTTGGGGCCGGAATCGCCCGCGCGCGACCTGCCTTCGAACAGCACTTCCACTTCCTGGTCCTGGAAGCCCGCCAGCCATGCCTGCGACATCTGGTCTTGCAGCGCCAACACTTGCGCCAGGCGCGCCTTCTTCACCGCCAGCGGCACGTCGTCCGGCAGTTGGGCGGCGGTCGTGCCCGGCCGCGCGGAATACATGAAGGCATACAAGGAGGTGTAGCGAACGCGCGCCAGGAGATCGAGGGTCAGCTGGAAGTCCGCGTCGGTCTCGCCGGGAAAGCCGACGATGATGTCGGTCGACAGCGCGACGTGGGGCGCCAGCGCCCGCAACTTCTCGATCTTCTGCAGGTAATCGTCCACGCCGTGGGCGCGCCGCATCCCGCGCAGCACCGCCTCGGAGCCCGACTGGATCGGCAGGTGGAAGAACGGCATCAGCTTGGGCACTCGGGCGAACGCCTCGACCAGCGCGTCCGTGCAATCCACCGGATGCGACGTCGTGAAGCGCACGCGCCAGAGCCCGTCGATGGCGGCGACTTGCCGCAGGAGTTGGGCGAAGTCCAGCTCCTCCTTGCGGTCCTTGCCGTAACTGTTGACGTTCTGACCCAGCAGCGTCACTTCGCGCACGCCGTGCTGCACCAGCAGCCGCACTTCGTCCAGCACCTGCTGCGACGGCTTGGACACCTCGCGGCCGCGCGTGAAGGGCACGATGCAGAAGGAGCAGACCTTGTTGCAGCCCTTCATCACGGTCACGAACGAGGTCGCGCGCCCGTCGTCCGGCGCCAGAAGCTCTGGGAACGCGTAGTCTTTCCGGTGCACGAACTCGGTCGCGGCCTGGCGCTGCTGCCGGTCGCGCGCGCCGGCCACCAGGTCCGGCAGCGAGGCAATCTGGTCAGGGCCGATCACCAGGTCGAGGTGCGGCACGCGCGCCAGCAGCCCCTGGCCGACCTGCTGCGCGACGCAGCCCGCCACGCAGAGCACGAGATCCGGATTGTGATCCTTGAGTTTGCGCAGGGAGCCCAGCATCGACAGCACCTTGTGCTCCACGCGATCGCGGATGCTGCAGGTGTTGATGACGATCAGGTCGGCACGCTCGATGTCGGTCGTCGTGACGTAGGCGTGCCGTCCGAGCGCTTCGGCCATGCGCTCGGAATCGTACACGTTCATCTGGCAGCCCATCGTCTCGATGTAGACGCGGCGCGCGAGTTGTCCTTGCAACTCGGCCTCTTGCGTCTTGCGCACCAGGGACAGGGTCATGGACGCAGCTCCGGCATCGCCAGATCCGGCTGGTGCAGCCGCCACGCGTAGCCTTCGAAGCGCAGTGTGACGACGCGGGTGCCGTCCTTGCCTGTCAGTTCCACCGGCTGCTCGGGCGGTGTGCGATCCGGCGGTGCCAACACCCTGAGCGTCTTGACGCCGCGCACAGCGAAAAGTGCCAGAAAGTCCATGGGAACCGCGCTAGCCATCGTCTCGCCGACCGGCATCTTGCCCAGGCGCAGCAGGTCCATGCCGCGCAGACCGAGCGGCGCCGCCTTCTGCTGCATGGCCTTGCGCGTGTCCGAACTCAGCTGGGCCCAAGCCTTTTCCGCGTCTCCGGCCTGCATCGCTGCGATGTAGCGCTTCACGCCGTCGACCGCCGGATGCGGGCGCCTCGGAGCTTCAACGGGAAGCGTAAATTTTTCAGAACCTTCGGGCTCGTTGGCAAGCCGATCGAGCTGGATGCCGCCGCACGAGGCGAGCAAGGCAACGAGGGCAAGGGCGAAAAACGAGCGTATGTACAGCGGCATCGGCGTCCAGAATGCGAAAGGGATCATTACCCGAAGGGCGGAGACGCCACAGGCGGCTCCGGTCGCGAAGCGACTAGAGCCCGGTCCGGCCGCAGCGGCCGGATTCGCCCGGATGCTCCCACAAAACCATGCCGGCTAGAACCCCGGCTGCCGCGTAGCGACAAAATCGCCAGAGAACGGCTTGCCCGGCGTATCCGCGACGATGTTGCCGACCCAGTAGCCATCGACCAGCTTGTCGACCTTCAAGTCGTCGTCCAGGTCGACCATGTTGCAGCCGCCGGTCAGCGAAAGCTTGGAGTCGAGCGCCAGGCCGTTGA
>CAIXAA010000411.1 GCA_903917305.1 uncultured Myxococcales bacterium
GTCGATGGCCTGAGCACCGTGCAGATCTCGCCGGAACGCCAGCAACTTCTCGGCGTGCGCGGCGTCGCTGCGGCGATGGGCCCGGTGGGCGGCAGCTGGAAGGCGACGGCGCGGGTCGCGGCGGACGAGCGCAAGGTGCGCCGCATCACCGTGAAGTTCGAAGGTTTCATCGAGAAGATCCAGGGTCTCGTGGTGGGGCAATCGGTGCACAAGGGCCAGCCGCTCGCGACGCTGTACAGCCCGGAGCTGCTCGGCGCGGAGAACGAATTCGTGCTCGCCGTGCAGACCGACAAGGCGACCGGCGGCAGCTCCGGGCTCGCGGCCACGGCGCGGACGCGCTTGCAACTCATGGATGTTCCTAAGGGTACCATCGATTCGATGGCACGCGGCGGCAAGGCGCCGCGCACGTACTCGGTCTCCGCGCCGACCGCCGGCATCGTCACCGCAGCCAGCGTCGTGCCCGGCAGCCGCGTGGTCCCCGGCGACGCGCTCTTCGAGGTCAGCGACTTGAGCCACGTCTGGGTCTTCGCCGACGTGCGCATGCCCGACCTCGCCCGTGTCCATCTGGGCATGGCTGCAACGGTTTCCGTCGCCTCGCTGCCTGGCCGTACCTTCCCGGGCACGGTGAGCCTCATCGATCCGAACGTCGACCCGAAGACGCGCACCGTCCGCGTCCGCATCGCCGTCGACAACCCGAATGGCGAGCTGCGCCCTGATCTCTTTGGCGAAGTGGAGCTGCTCGAGGAGCCGCGCGAGGGCTTGCGCATCCCGCGCGACGCCGTGGTTGACTCGGGAACGCGGCAGGTGGTCTTCCTGGTGCAGCCCGATGGCCACTTCGAGCCGCGTCCCGTCCAGCTCGGCGCGGTGGTTGGCGAAGAAGTCGAGGTGGTTCACGGTCTTGTGGTTGGCGACCGCGTCGTCACCCGCGCCAACTTCTTGCTCGACTCCGAGTCGCGCTTGCAGTCCGCGCTGTCGTCGATGTCCGGCGGTGCAAAATGATCCACAGAATCATCCTGTTCTCCGCGAACAACCGCCTGCTCGTCATCGGCGCCACGCTCGTCGCCCTCGTCTACTCCGTCTGGACGATGCGCACGATGCCGCTCGACGCCATTCCGGACCTCAGCGATACGCAAGTCATCCTGTATTCCCGCTGGGATCGCAGCCCGGACATCCTCGAGGACCAGGTCACGTACCCCATCGTGTCGAGCCTGCTCGGCGCGCCGAAAGTCAAGGCCGTGCGCGGCTTTTCCGACTTCGGCTACTCCTACGTCTACGTCATCTTCGAGGACGGCACGGACCTCTACTGGGCACGCAGCCGCGTGCTGGAGCAACTGGCGAAGATCCAATCGCGTTTGCCCCAGGGTGTGCAGACCGAGCTGGGACCGGACGCAACGAGCGTCGGCTGGGTGTTCCAGTACGCGCTGGTCGACAAGACCGGCAAGCAGACCAGCGAGGCGCTAAGGGCCTATCAGGACTGGTTTTTGCGCTATGCGGTGCAGGGCGTGCCGGGTGTCGCCGAAGTGGCGACGGTCGGCGGCCAGGTGCGGCAGTACCAGATCACGGTCGATCCGAATGCGCTGATTGCGCAGGGTCTTACGATCGAAGATGTCACCAAGGCGGTGCGAAACGGCAACCGCGACGTGGGCGGGCGTCTGCTGGAGCTCGCGGGCCGCGAGTACATGGTGCGCGGGCGCGGATACGTGAAGTCCAAAGCGGACTTGGAGCAACTGGTCCTCAAGTCCAAGAACGGCACGCCGGTGACCGTCCAGGACGTCGCCCGCGTCGAACTCGGCCCGGAGATGCGCCGTGGCGTGACGGATCTCGACGGCAAGGGCGACGTGGTCGGCGGCATCGTGGTCATGCGGCAGGGCGAGAACGCCTTGCAGGTCATCGAGCGCGTCAAGACGCGCCTGGCGGAGCTCAAGCCATCGTTGCCCACCGGCACGGAGATCGTCACGACCTACGATCGCTCCGAGCTCATCCACCGCGCGATCGACACCGTGACGGAGAAGCTCATTGAAGAGATGGTTGTCGTATCGCTGATCATCCTCTTGTTTCTATGGCATATTCCATCGGCCATCGTCCCCATCGTCACGATTCCCGTCAGCGTGGCGCTCGCCTTCATCCCGCTCGCCGCCATGGGGCTGACCGTCAACCTGATGTCGCTCGCCGGCATCGCGATCTCGATCGGCGTGCTGGTGGACGGCGCCATCGTCGAGGTCGAGAACGCCTACAAGAAGCTGCAGTTGTGGCAGGCGGACGGCTCGAAGGGCGACTTCCACGCGGTGCGTCTCGCGGCCCTGCTGGAGGTCGGTCCGTCGGTGTTCTTCTCCTTGCTCGTCATCGCGGTGGCGTTCGTACCGGTCTTCACGCTCATCGACCAGGAAGGCCGTCTTTTCAAGCCATTGGCCTACTCGAAGAACTTCGCCATGGGCATTGCCGCGCTGCTCGCCGTCACGCTCGACCCGGCGATGCGGATGCTGTTCGCCCGCA
>CAIXAA010000412.1 GCA_903917305.1 uncultured Myxococcales bacterium
CTGGGAGTAGCCGTGAACCACGATCGTCGCCCGGCCATGGGTCCTCGCCTCTTGAGCGCGCTGTCGATCGCGCTCTGCGTGGTGTGCGCGCCAGCGGCGTGGAGCGCGGAGCCCAGCGGCGATCCGGCGCGCGCCAACAGCATCTACAAGGACGCCAAGGAGCGCTTCGAGGCCGGCGAGACGCAAAAAGCGCTGGAGCTGGCGACCGAGGCCGAGCGCATCTTCCCGCATCCGAGCATCACGTTCCTCAAGGGCCGCGTGCTGCGGCGCCTGGGCCGGCTGCACGACGCGGACGAAGCGTTCCAGGCGGCGGATTCGCCACAGCTTCCCAAGGCTTTGCACCGCCCGCTCGACGAGGAGCGCAAGTCGCTGGCCGAGGAGATGCAGCAGAAAGGCGAGCTGCGCGTGCTGGTGCAGCCGCCCAATGCCCGCGTCAAGGTCGATGGCGAGGTACGCACGGGCACGTTCCAGTCCTGGGTGGACGTCGGGCGGCGGCGCGTCGAGATCTCGGCACCGGGGCACCAGGCCGTCGTGCGTTCGGTCGAAGTGCAGGCGGGTGAAACTTCGGAGATTACCGTGGTCCTGCAGGCGATGGGCAGCGCCATCATCGTCGTCGTGCCGGGCGGGCTGCGCGGCGTCGAAGTGCTGGTCGACGGCATCGCCCTCGATCTGGGCGACGGCACGGACGTCGGCGATCGTTCGCAGCCGCAGCCGGTCGCAGCGGGCACGCACTCGGTCGTGTGCTCGCGCGGCGACAAGCGCGTCGTCAAGAGCGTGGAAGTGGGCACCGGCGTGGAAGTGGACGTCGACTGCAGCAAGCTCTCCGGCGGCAGCCTGGGCGCGCTGCCCGTCAAGGCCATCGGCTGGGGCGGCGTCGGCGTCGGCGCGTTGGTGATGGGGTACGGCGCGTGGGGCCTGGGCTCCTACTACCTCAGCGACGCGGACGACCCGCGCGGCGTGAAGTCGTCGAACAAGCAATGGCTGGGCAGCGTCTATGCCGTGACCGGTGCTGCCGCCGGCGTGCTGAGCTACCTGCTGCTGGTGCGTCCGGCCGATGCCGCCAAGCCTGCGCCCGCCGCCGACGTCTCGCAGGGGGAGCGTTGAGCCCGCCGGACCGCGACGCCGTCGATCAAGAGTCCCTCTGCCGCCGCTGCGGCGTGAGCTGCCACGTCGCGATTCCGCTGGGCCGCCGTGCCCTCGTCGTGCCGGGCCTGCACTGCTGCCACCTCGCGCCGGACGGCGAAAAGCGCTTTGCTTGCAGGGTCTACGCCGACCGCTACAAGGTCGCGCCGTGGTGCCATTCCGCTGCCGAGGCCGCGCCGGCGGGCTACCTCGCCGTCGATTGTCCGCATGGCGTGCACCCTGGGCACGGAAAAACGCAACTGAACGAGGCCGACCTGCAACGCGCATGGCCGGAGCTGTTGGAGAGGATGCTGCAATGGGGCCTGCCTGTGTACATCGACCACGACGCGCTGCTGCGCGAGGTCGAGCGACGCACGGGCGAGGCGCACCAGCTGCAGCCATGGCCTCGCGATCCAGAGCGCCTGCGCCTCGTGCGCCGCGGGCCAAGGCAACCATGATCTCGCGCGCTTCCTGCATCCTGTTGCTTGCTGCCGTGACGCAGCTGTGCGCCTGCGCCACCGTGCGGGATTTCCTCATTCCGCCCGCGCGGTTGGCAGCGCCGTCCGCGCAGGAGGCCCACGCCAGCAAGGCGCCCATGGCCGACGTCGTGCTGCACGTCGGCCGCATCGCCGGCGCCGACCCCGAAGCCCGCAGCATCGCCGTGCGCGGCAACCGCATCGTCAGCGTCGGCCCCAGCTCCCAGGTCGAGTCCCTGCTGGCACCCGCGACGCAAATCCTTCGCTATTCCAGCAGCTTCGTGCGCGCCGGCGCCATCGCCACGCCCGTGCGCCTGGACGCCGCGGCGATGCTGTCGGACGCCGTCGACCTGCACATCGCCACGCAGCCGGCCGCCGTGCGCGGACTGCTGGCCGATGCCCGCCTCGACGTGCGCGCCGCGGGCGACTGGGTGTGGGGCTACGGCCTGCGCAAGGAACTGCTGCGCACCATGACGGCGGCGGACATCGACGCCTCGACGGGCGGCGTGCCTGTGCTGCTGACGTCCGAGGATGGGCAGGCGGCGTTGCTCAACTCCGCGATGATGCTGCTGGAACCGCCGTCGATGGCCGAGTTCCTGCTGCGCGATGGCGGCCGGGCGGAAGGCCTGGCGGCGCTCGCGGCCTGGCACCGCGCGCCGCCCCTGCGCCAGGAGCGGCTGCGCCCGCTGCTGCTGCAAGCCTTGACCGAGATGCAACAGCAAGGAATCACGGAAGTCCATGTGGTCGGTGGCTCGCACGCCCTGGTCGAGGCGCTGGTCATGCTGGAGCACGACCGCCGCCTGCCGCTGCGCTGCGTCGTGTTCCTCGATGGCGAGCTGCCGGAGGGGCGCGCGCTGCTGCAGACGAGCGATGCGCCCACAAAACAAGGGCTTGCGACTGTGATGCGGCCCAACATCCCGTCGCTCGTGCGCGTCGCCGGCGTGCAGTTCTGGCTGGACAGCAGCAATGACGCTGGTCCGCCGCACCTCCACTACACCGATGCCCAGCTCGAAGAGTGGATCCTGGCTGCGGATCACACGGGGCACCAGGTCGCGCTCAACGCCATCAGCGACGATGCCACCGCGCAATTGGCGCGTGTCTTGGCGGCCTTGCAGCGGCCGGCCACGGCGCTGCCCGTGCGCGTGGAGCACGCGTCGAGCTTCCTGCCGCGCGGTGGGCCGGTGCCGGCCGCGCTGGCGGTCACTGCGCCGCTTGTGCCTGGATCCATAGCAGATTTTGTGCTGTGGTCGCGCGATCCGGATGCGCCGCCGCAGCCCGGCCAGCCGCGCGCGGAGCCGCTGCTGTCGATGGTCGGCGGTCAGCCGTCGATTCTGAGCTTTGCGGATCGCGACATGTAAGCGCCTGGATCTGCGCTTACTTCTTGCCGCCGACGCGGTTGATGTGCCGCACCTGGAGCTCGAGCTCCTCGACCATCGCGTTCGAGCCATTCGCGTCCAGTTGCCAGCCCGACCAGCGCGACGGCCACGTGTCCAGCAGATCGTAGCGCGCCAGCTCGTCCTGGCCCGAGTCGTCCATCAGGATGACGCTGACGTTCTCGAACTTCATCTTGCCGTCCATGGTCGACTTCATCCAGTCCCACAGAACCGACGTATTCACATAGCCTTTCTTGAGGACGACCGGCGCGATCTTCGGCCGCCCGGGAATCTGGCGCGCGTACTTGTCCTTGCCGCTCTGGTACTCGATCAGCTCGGTCGAGACGCCCAGGCCATCGACGCTGCGAAAGCCGCCGGCCTTCAAGCTGCCGAATTCAAGCTCGAAACGAAAGCCGCCCTGGTGGTCATGCCAGCGTGCGCCGTTCGTGCCGCCCGTCTGCGTCTTGCCCGCATCCGCGTGCACGCTCAGGTGCGCGCTGGCCTTGGCCTTTGCGCCCTTCTTCTCGACGGTTGCCTCGATGTCGATGTTCTTGCCGTGGTAGTCGACGTGCGCCAGCGTCGCGCCCTTGCCGGCCGTCGTGTGGCCGCCCGCCGCCTGACCCGCCGCCGCCGCCTTGCCCGTGTTGTCCTTGGTGTCGGCGATCTCGATCTTCTTGGCTTCGTAGTCGGTATGCTCGAGCTTGCCTTCCTTGCCCGCCGTCGTCAGGCCGCCCGCCGCTTGACCGGCCGCGGCTGCCTTGCCGGTGTTGTCCTTGGTGTCGGCGATGTCGATCTTCTTGGCTTCGTAGTCGGTGTGCTCGAGCGTCGCGCCCTTGCCCGCCGTCGTCGCGCCTCCGGCCGCCTGACCCGCCGCCGCCGCCTTGCCCGTGTTGTCCTTGGTGTCGCCGATCTCGATCTTCTTCTGCTCATAGGCGGCCTTCAGCACGCCCTTGGCATCGGCATCGCGTTCCTTGACCTCAGCCTCGTCCTTCTTGGATTCCATAGGCTACCTTCCTTTTCACGCGGCAGGGCGACGGGCACAAAGCACGTGCCAATGCTTCCTGTTTGCGTCACGGGACCGCACCTTGTCAACGGGAACCGACGGCACCGGGGCTTGCAGACCCCGCGTGGTTGCGCGCAATGGGACGGCCGCTCCCGAAACGCACTGCGCCCAGGCAGCTCCCTTCGCGGGCTCCGCCTGGGCGCAGGCTGTCTGGCGGTCCGGACGGACTACTTGAGGTGGCAAGCCAGGCACAGCGCGCTGCCGTTGTTCAGCATGCGCAGGAACTTGCCCTTGGAGTTGTCGTGCACCGAGTGGCACGTCGCGCACTGCATCTGCGCGCTGAACAGCGGCAGGGTGCTCGCGGCGTCGACGTACTTGTCACTCGCCGGGCTGCGCAGCCCGCCGTCCGCCGTGGCGAGCGCCGCGTCGTACGTGAACGAGATCGGGTGATCGTTGGTCAGGTCGGTGCCGAGCTTGGCGCCACCCGGGTCCATGAAGTGCGTACCGGCATTGCCGCCGTAGGAGTCGAGCGCCACGGTGCCGTCATGGCACGACAGGCAAAGCTTCGAGGTGCCGGTCGGCTGGCCGACCACGGCATTGAGGGTCGCGCTGGTGTAGGCGCTGAAGGTCGCGACCGTCACAGCATGGTTCCACAGCGGGGCGCCCGGCACCGCCTGCGCATTGTGCGGCGTGTGGCAGAAGATGCAGATCTGCGTCGTGCCCCAACCCTGGGCCGAGAGATCGTGGGCCGTTCCCGCAATGCCGGCTTGGGCCTGCGTCGGCATCATCGCGGCCATCACGAGGCCCGTGAGCAGCACCGCGGCGGCGGTCAGCATGGTGTGTAGGCGCGTCATGTCGAGTCCTCCTTGCGTTGTGCGAATGCGCAGCAGACGTCATCGCAACCGCATCGACGAGATGAAGTGATGACGATGCGAGTGTGCGCAATGGTGTTTGAGACTGTCAAGCTCGCCGAGCTGCGCACACAAACATGCACAAAGGCGTTACCAGTTCGCTTCGATGGTGGCCTTCGATCGCCACACATTCCACAGCTGATCCGGTTGTCTTTCGCGGTCTTGGAACTTGTGGACGTACTCGAGGTAGTAGCGCAGCTTCATGCCGCCGAACAGGATGTCCAGCGTCACGCCCCCGGTCTGCTTGTCCGTCACGTCGTTGCCGTAGCCCAACTGCAGGGTGCCCGTGCGCTTTTGCTCGTCCCAGTGGTCGATCTGGCCAATCAGGCCGACCTTGACGCCGTCATAGACCGGCAGCGTGGCGTGGGCGCGGCCGATGAAGATGTTGCCGTGGTAGTCGTCGTCCGCGGTCGTGTGGCTGCGGAAGTCGTCGTCGCGGATGTACTTTCCCTTGAGTTCCACATCGAGGCCGCGGCCGATGTCGAACTGGTGCCCGGCCAGCACCATGGCGATCTGGCTGCGGCGGTCCTGGTTGCGGTGGTAGACCGAGCGCGGGTCGCGGCCGCGGTCCGTCACGTTGGCGTAGTCGTACAGCGCCGTGTCCGTGAAGCCGTCGCCGTGCAGGAAGTCCGGGTATGTGTTGTCGACGTCGCGGTTCTGCTTGTTCGTGTTGTAGCCGATGAAGGAGTACTCGGCTTTCAGGCGGTTGTCGCCGCGGTCGTACGACAGCACGCCGGTGCCGCCGGTCCAGCCGATGCAGCTCTCCACCCACTGGTCGTCGAAGTCAATGAACTCATTGGCCAGGTTCAAGGTCGGCAGCTGCCCGCCGCCGCCGACGAAGCCGTCGGTCAGCAGCACGTCCGCCTCGCGCCGCGAGCCGAAGATCGCGTTCCACTCGGCGCCGATGTTGAAGTACTCGGCCTGCAGCGACCAGCCCGAATCGAAGGGGTCGTTCGCCGAAAAACGCAAGGTTCCCGCGAAGTCCTGCGTGTCCTTGTAGACCACGGGAAAGACGCCCTGGTTGCGCGCGACGCCGTTGGCGACGAGGTTCTGGTTGATGGTCTGCGCCGAAAAGCCAAGCAGGCCGGTGATGTGCAGCGTGTCGCTCAGGTCGCTCTCGATGTCCACGGTGCCGTTGTAGCTGGCGAAGCGCGTCAGCAGGTCGACGGCGTGGTTGGCCTGGCAGCCGGCGATGGCGTTGCCCAGCTTGTCCAGGCAGCTCGGGTTCTTCGACCCGACCGCGTCCGGATCGCTCAGGTCGACTTCCAGATCCTGCGTCGTGTCCGCGACAAAGCGCACGGCCGTGCCGTCCGCGACCTGCCAGCGCAAGCTGCCCGCGTAGGCCCAGTCGCGCGACCAGAAAGCGTTGCTCAGCGCCGGATCGCCGATGCCGGTCGACCACCACGGTCCGGCCCACAGCTTGGGCAACGCGATGATGCCCAACTGGTATTGCACGTCATTGCCGACGTGGCCCGCCGCGAAGTAGCCGCGGCCGTTGTCGCGATCGATGTAGCGCACCTTGCCGATGGTCCACGGGTTGAACATGCCGAGATCGGAGGAGCCGGCGCGCAGCCAGTCGATGCCCAAGATGCCAGGCATCACCTGGATGTACGTGCCGCGCAGCTTCATGTACGACGCGGAGTTCATGCCCTCCGAATCGCCGGACGTGTTGATGGCGCCGCCGTAGAAGTCGTTGCCGCTCTCCCACCAGTCGTGCCAGCGCTCCCCGAAGCGCGAGGCGAGGCGCGCGCCGGTCTCGACGAAGCTGCTGACCTTGCCGCGGATGTTGAGCTCCAACTCCGACCCGACGCCGTTGTTGCCGGAGATCGTGTCCGGCCAGAACGGGTTGCCCAGGCCGACCAGACCCTGGCTGTCGTTGTTCTGGTACAGGTGCTTGGTGTAGATGCGGCCGTCGATCTCGAACTTGCCGATGTCGGCCCACGCCGGCGCGGACAAGCTGAGCGCCCCGAGGAGCAGGCACAGGCGCAAAAGGTGACGGCGCATGCTGGCGGCCTTGGCTCAGGGAGTGGGGTAGATCATCGGCAAGTGGGCGACCTTGCTGCCGCAGGTGTA
This sequence comes from uncultured Myxococcales bacterium, assembly GCA_903917305.1. Classification (GTDB taxonomy): domain Bacteria; phylum Myxococcota_A; class UBA9042; order UBA9042; family UBA9042; genus CAIXAA01. The sequence continues at coordinate 6,959 of CAIXAA010000412.1, forward strand.
CGCGAGCGCCTTGTGTTGCTCGGCAATCTCGGACTTGTCGCCTTTGGCGCTTCCCGCAAGGATGTCCAGGATGTGCGGATCGCACTCGCCGTCGTTGCCGCCGCCGAAGCGGTGCGCGCCGGTGATCTCGTTGACGCGGCGCGTGAGGATGTCGCCCTTGTCCGGGTAGCCCTCGTTGGACTGCACGACGACCTGGAAGCCCCAGCCCGCTGCCGGCGCACCGCCGAGGTCCGACTTCTTGACGACCGCGACGATGGTCTTGCCCGATGCGCGCGTCGACTTTGGAATGACCGCGGCGCCCTTCATGGCGCCGGCCTTGGCGCGCAACTCGGCAGACAGACGGCTCTTTCCCTGCGGGGACAGCAGCACGACCTTGTCCCACGCCTCATCGTCGGCAAAGCGCGCGGCGCCGAGGCCCGGCAGCGGCTCCACGAAGCCCTTGCCCTTCTGGTGGTCCATGTCGATGTAGATCTGCACGAACTGCAAGGAAAAGCCGTTGCCGTCCCATTCCTTGGAGTTCCACGGATCCTCGATCGTCGCGCCGAGCGTCACGCGGAACTCGATGTCGTCGCCGCGCTCCGTCATCTCCACCTTGCGGAGATCGAAGGACTTCGGCTTGTACACCGGATCGGTCGGGTACTTGTAGCCGCCCGGACCGTCGTCGTCGTCGGCGGGGTCGCTGAGCGTCAAGCTCCAGCCGGCCGCCCAGGCGTACAGCGGCACCGCGAGGCAGGCAAGGACAATGAAAAAGCTGACTTGGCGAATCGAGGGGCGAGAGACGAACATGGCGCTCCGGGCGACGGCGCATGTGGCGCAACTGCTCGGCTTGTCGCGCGCATGGCCCA
>CAIXAA010000413.1 GCA_903917305.1 uncultured Myxococcales bacterium
ACGATCCACTCGACGCGGTTGCAGGTCTCGAGCACGACGAGGCCGTCGGCGCCGCAGGAGACGCGCAGCGCCTCGGTCAACTCCTGGCGCTGGTGGCTCGTCAGCAGGAGGCGGTTGCGCCAGGCGCTTGAAGCGACACGGAAATCGCACCCGACCACCGCCAGCGGCACCTGGGCTTCGGGCTGGATGCGGTGCGCCGCGCTCTGGCGGGCTGGCGCACGCCGCGACTCCGGGAACGGTGGGACGCCGGATTCGGCTGTCGCGGAACTGCCGTTCATGAAACACCTCCTTGGGCCAGCGAGGTCGCCGCCGCGACCACCTGCCTCTCGTGCAACCTGCGCACCGCCACGACGCCCGAATGCGCGGCGTCATTGACGTTGATGCCGTGCAGGTGATTGCCGGCCAGGGTCACGCCGGGCCACGTTTGCTCGACGGCGGCGACGGCGCGCGCCATCGCCTCGCGGTGGCCGACGCCGTATTGCGGAATCGCATCGCGCCAACGCACGACGCTGGAGAACGTGCAGGGCAGCTCCAGCCCGGGATACAGGTGCCCGAAGGCCTGCTGCTGCGCACGCCGAACCAGCGAAAGCAGCGTCTCGTCCGTGAGATCGACGGCATCCGGATCGCAGACGCCGCCGACGAAGCCCGAGTGCAGCCAGTGCCCCTCCGGCGCGCGACCCGGCAAGGCACTGGACGGCAACAGGATACCCAGCGTGCGCAGCCCTTCGCCGGGCGGAATCACGACGCCGACGCCGCGCGGCGCTACGCCATGCGGATCCGGACCGCCGAAGTGCACCACCGCGACGCGGCACATCTCGACCTGGGCCAGCGCGTCGTGGGCGGTGGGAATCGTGCGCAGGAGCCCGGAGGCGGCGCGCGGCGGCACGGCGATGATGACGTGGCGCGCCGTCACCTGCCCGATTTCGTTGGCATCCTTCGTGGCCGCGTAGCGAACGCTGTAGGTCGCGTCGGCAAGCGCCTCGATCCCCTGCACGACCGCGGACGTATGCACGGAGCCCGGCGGCAGCGCCGCGGCAATCGCCTTGGGCAACGTCGCGAGACCTTCGCGGAAGCTGTAGAGGCCGTGGTGGTGCTCCGCCGTGCTGCCCTCGCCCGAGCGCGCCGGCCCCGCGCCGCGCCCCAGCACCGCGCCCATCAGGACGCTGCCGGCGTCATGCTCCCACTGCCACAGCCGCGGAAAGGCGTCGCGCGCGCCCAACTGTTCGGGATCACCGGCGAACACGCCGGAGACGAACGGCGCGATCAGGTACTGCGCGGCTTCACGGCCCAGGCGCCGACGGGCGAACGACATGACCGTGTCGTCTTCGCGCGCATTGCCGAGCACGAACGGCTCCGCCAGCATGCGCAACTTGCCGCCCAGACTCATGTAATCGCCGCTGAGCAGGGAGCCGGGCCCTTGCGGCAGGCGGCGCGCGCGGCGGTTGCGGTAGACGTAGCGATCGCCGGGCGGCAGGCCTTCGACGAGTTCGCCTTGCAATCCCACTTCTTCGATGAGCTTCCACACGGCGTCGGCCGAGCCGGGGAAGGCCATCGGGCCCCACTCCAGCAGGAAGCCGTCGCGCCGCTCGCTGCGCACCTTGCCGCCGGCGGTGCGACCGGCTTCGAGGACGCAGACGCTCCAGCCCAGCCGGTGCGCGGTCCAGGCAGCCGCCAGGCCGGACAAGCCTCCGCCGATGACCACGAGGTCGACCTGGGGAGGCGTGGCCAAGGAGCCGTCGCTGCTCATGGTGCTGCGTGCTCCGAACCGCAGCGGCAGTGCGAGCAAGGCACGTGCGGCACGGCGGTCTTGGACTTGAGGGCGTGAACCGCGTTCACGAATGCCTCGACACCGGCAATCGGCGTCGGCGGAATGACGCCGTGCCCGAGGTTGGCGATCCAGCCGGTCCCGCCGCCCACCGACTCGTAGACCTCCTTGACGCGCCGCTCGATGTGCGCAGCCGGCGCGAACAGCTCGATCGGATCCAGGTTGCCCTGCAGCGCCGGGCGCAGCGCCTGCTTGGACGCCTTGGCCGCCGCTTCCGCCATGTCGATGCGCCAGTCCAGGCCGAGCCCATCCGCGCCCAGCGTCATCGTGCTGTCCAGCAAGTGGCCGGGATGACGGGCAAACACCATGATCTGGCCGCCCTTGTCCTGGATCGCGTCGACGATGCGCTTGGTGGACGGCCACACCATCGCGTCGTAGTCCGCACGGCGCAGCTCCCCGGCCCAGGTGTCGAACAATTGCACTGCATCCGCGCCGGCTTCCAGCTGCATCTGCAGGTAATCGATCACCACGTCCGCCAGCAGGTCGAGCAGGCTGCGCATCACCTCGGGCTGCTGCACCATCAGCGTCTTGGTCAGCTCGAAGGTCTTGCTGCCGTGGCCCTCGATCATGTAGCAGGCGAGCGTGAAGGGCGCGCCGGAGAAGCCGAGCAGCGCGTGATGGTCGCCCAGCTCGCCGCGGATCATCTTCACGGCCGCTTCGACGTAGCCCAGCTTCTCGCGCACGTCCACGTGGCCGAACTTCGCCACGTCCGCCGCCGTGCGCACCACCGGCGTCAGCTGCGGGCCACCTTCCGGGAACTGGACGTTCATCCCCATCGCTTCCGGAATCGTCAGGATGTCCGAGAACAGGATGCCGGCGTCAAAGCCGAAGCGGCGCAGCGGCTGCAACGTGACTTCGGTCGCCAGCTCCGGCTGGTGGACCATCTCGAGAAACGTATGACCTTTGCGCACTTCCCGGTACTCGGGCAGGTAGCGGCCGGCCTGGCGCATCATCCACACGGGCGGACGGTCGACAGGCTGCTGGCGCAGGGCGGCGAGAAAGCGTTTGCGGGGCGTCATGGTAGCGGTCATGGTTCACCTTGGCAGCCGCGACTTCGGCCGCGGGCGTGATTGTACGGGCCCCAGAGCGGCCTGCGTCATCGAAGTGTCATGCGGGCAAGGTTCTTCTTAGGGCAGCGCCACAGGCTGGTTGTAGCACTGCCGCAAGCAGAGCTTGCCCTGCGAGACGCCCTTGTCATCCTTGATGTCCTGGCACGCCCAGCCCTGCGGGCAAGGGCCGCCGGCATCGCTGCTGCACGTGATGCCGCAGAACGCGCCCTTGTCGTTCTTCTGCGAGTCTTGCATCTTGAAGCAGATGTTCGGCTTTCCGCCGCAGTCCTTGACGTCCTGGTCATCGGGGTTGCAGGTCGCGCAGTACAAGCCCTCGGCTTTCTTGCACGTTTTCGCGGGCACGTCGCACACCTCGCCGAACGCGCACTGCCAGTTCGCGGTGCAGCCGGCCTTCTGGCACTTGCCGCCGGCGCACTCCATCGCGAAATCCTTGCAATCTCCGTTGACTTCGCAGCCCGGCACGCACTTGTGCAGGCTCTTGTCGCAGTGCGTCTCGGCGGTCGCGCACTCGTCCGAGCCCAGGCAACCGCCTGGAA
>CAIXAA010000414.1 GCA_903917305.1 uncultured Myxococcales bacterium
ACCCGGACATCCGCGAAGGCGTCAAGATCTTCGGTCGTTGGCCGACGGTTCCCCAGCTCTATGTCAGCGGCAAGCTGGTCGGCGGCTGCGACATCGCGACGGAGATGTACCAGCGCGGCGAGCTGGAGCCGCTGCTCAAGCAAGCCGTCGCCGCCGGCGCGTAGCCGCGCACTGCCTCAGGACGGATCGTCCAGCAGCGCCGCAACCTGGGACGGGCGCAGCAGATACCGCGTCCGGCAATAGTCGCACACCGTCTCGAGCAGCTCGTCGCCATGGGCGAGATCGCGGATCTCCGCCTTCGGCAACGTCGCGATCATGCTCAGGATCCGGTCTTCGGAGCAGCGGCACTGGAACATCACCGGCTCGCGGGCGCACTGGTCCCACGCAAAACCCTTGAGCAAATCGCTGGTCCACACGCGCGCGTCCGGATCGCCGGGCGTCATGCCCTGCCCGAGCGGCGGCAGCGCCTCCAAGTTCTGGATCATGCTGACCAGGTTGTCGCGCGTGCCGTCCGGCATTAGCTGGACCAGGAAGCCCTGCGCCTGCGTCACGCCGTTGGCATCGGCCTTCACGTGCAGCCGCAGCAGCGAGAGAATCTGTTCACTTTCGAGGAGATAGCGCATCATCGCCGCATCGACGCCCTCGCCGTCCAGGCGCACGGCGCTGCGGTAGGCGCGCTTGCCGGAATGGCGCGAACGCGTGACTTCGCACAGACCGGCGCCGAGCAGCAGGCCATCCGCTTCCAGCGTCACACCGGGATTGCGCGCCAGCGCGCGCACGCCGCCTTCATCCCACGCATCGACCAGCAGCTGACCGACCGCGCCGTCGTGCTTGAAGGCGACCTGCATCCGCTCTTCGGGATTCAGCGTCGAGCGCACCAGCAGCGTGGACACCATCAGCTCGCCCAGCAACTGCGCGACATCCGGCGAGCATTCGAGCCGCGCCGCCGCCTCGCGCACGGTCGCGGTCGCGCGCACCACCAGCACGCGCACCTCGCCGCCGCGCGTCAGCCCGCGCCAGAGCGTGTCAGCGTCCAGCGGCGGCGCCTCGCCAAAGAACTGGGTCGGACCGCTCTGCCGCTCGCGGTAGAGGCGCAGCAGGCGCTCCGCCTTGGTCTCGACCACCGTTTCTTCCGCAGTGTTGTTCTTGGCTTCCTTCACGTTCTTCCTGGCTTGCTTCACGAATCCGCCTCGCTCGTCACGCGCAGCACCTCGGCAAAAGAGGTGAGCCCGAGCGCCATCTTCTTCACCGCCGCCTCGCGCAGGCTGAGCATGCCGTCGCGCGCCGCTTGCCGGTTCAGCTCGGCGCGATCGGCCTTGTCGAGCACGAGCCGCCGCAATTTGTCCGACATCGGCATGACCTCGAACACGCCGGTGCGGCCTTTCAATCCCGTGCCGCGACAGACGCCGCAGCCGCGACCGACGTAGACCGGAAAGCGCTCCCCGGGGCGCACCGCCAGACCGAGCGCCTGCGCCTCCGCTTGGGTCAGCTCGGTCTCGACGCGGCAACTGGTGCAAATCGTGCGCAAAAGCCGCTGACTCACCACGCCCAGCAACGTCGAGGAGATGAGGTACGGCTGCGCGCCCAGGTCGACCAGCCGCCCGATCGTGCCCGCCGCGTCATTCGTGTGCACGGTCGAGAGCACGAGGTGGCCGGTCATCGCCGCCTGGATCGCGTTCTGCACGGTCTCGGTGTCGCGAATCTCGCCGACCATGATGACGTCGGGGTCCTGGCGCAGCAGGGTGCGCAGCGCCGTGCCGAACGTCAGCCCCAGGCGCGGCTGCACCGCGGTCTGGTTGAAGGCCTCCACCACCATTTCGATGGGATCTTCAATCGTTGTGATGTTCAGCGACGGCGTGGCAATCGCGCGCAGCGCCGAGTACAGCGTGGTCGTCTTGCCGGAGCCCGTCGGACCGCACACCAGCAGCAGACCGTGCGGCCTGGCGATCAGCTGGCGCACAGCCTCGTATTCCTTGGCGAAAAAGCCGACGTTCGCCAGATCCTGCAGCAGCACCTGCGGGTCGAAGATGCGCAGCACGATCTTCTCGCCGAAGGCGGTCGGCAGCGTGGAAATCCGCATTTCGACTTCAGATTCGCCGCGGCTCACCTTGACGCGGCCATCCTGCGGCCTGCGCTTCTCGGCAATGTCCAGCCGCGCCATGGTCTTGATGCGCGAGGTGATCGCCGGGTGGATGACCTTGGGCAGCTCGTGCACCGTGTGCAGCACGCCGTCGATGCGCAGGCGCACCAGCGAGATGTCGCGCTTGGGCTCGATGTGGATGTCCGACGCGCCTTGATCCAGCGCGTAGCGCATCAGGAAGTCGACCGCGTGCACGACGTAGCGGTCGTCGCCGTCGACGGCCTGACCCGTCGCCCCAAGCCGCACCAGCTGCTCGAAGTTGCCGAGATCCGTGCTCGCCTCGCCCGCACCGGCCGTCGCACCGCGAATCGTCGCGCGAAACTGAAAGATCTCGTTGATCTGCCGCAGGATGTCGCCGCGGATGGCCAGCACCAGCTCGACCGGCTGTTCGGCGCGGGCCTGCACGGCGGCGGCGACCTCCTCGGAGCTCGGATCGTCCACCGCCAGCAGCAGCCGGTTGCCTTCGCGCAGCAGCGGCAGCGCCACGTTGCGGCGCGCGTAGGCGTAGCTCGTCACGGCCGGCGCCAGGCGGCCGTCGATCTTGAGGGGATCGATGCGCATGTACCGCAAACCATGGGCATTCGCGACGATCTGCTGGATGCGCTCCTCGCTGACGCCCTCGCCCGTCGGGCTGATCAGGCGCATCGACGCGATGACCTCCGCAGGACTGACGCCGGCATCGTCGCTGCCGACCCGGGCTCTTTCGCGTTCCAGGACGCGGCGTTGCCGCTCAGCGTTGCGCCTGACGTCGCTGCATTGGGCGACGCTCAGCAGCTCGCCCGACAACAGGATGTCGAGCACGGCTTCGAGCGTCAGGCGGCCGGTGGGTGCGCGAGAAAGGTCCGTCACGCCTCAAGCATCCGACACGTTGCGCTGGAGGGCAAGTTGCCTACTGAAAGGCGTCTTCGTCGCGATCGCCCGCACCCGCCTGCGTCCCCCCGAAATCGTAGAGATTCCGGTCAAGCAGGAAACGCGGCTTGACGTCGGTCAGCGCATTCAAGGCACTCGGCATCGCGCCCGGGTACTTCGCGTCGATCTCGCGCATCAGCTCTTGCATCTGCGCGCGCTTCATGTCGGGCTGCTTGCTGCAAAGCCCGCACGGCACAACGGGAAACTGCTTCATCTTCGAGAACGCGATGAGCCAGTCCTCCGGCACGTACGCCATCGGCCGGATGACCGTGTTCTTGCCGTCATCGGCGCGCAGCAGCGGCGGCATGGACTTGGTCTGGCCGCAGAAGAAGAAGTTGAGCAGGAACGTCGCGATCATGTCGTCGCGGTGGTGGCCCAAGGCGATCTTCGTGCAGCCGAGGCGCTGCGCCGTGTCGTACAGGATGCCGCGGCGCAGGCGCGAACAGAGCGAGCAGGTCGTCTTGCCCGGCTCCAGCTTGTCCAGCACGATCTGGTAGGTGTGCTGGTGCTCGATGTGGTACGGCGAACCCGAAGCTTTCAGATGGTTTTCCAGCGTCTCGGTCGGGAAGCCCGGATGCCCCTGATCCAGGTGCACAGCGAGGATCTCGAACTTGATCGGCGACTTGCGCTGAATGACCTGCATCAGGTGCAGCAGGCAGTAGGAGTCCTTGCCGCCGGACATGCAGACCATGACGCGGTCGCCCTCGGCGAGCATGCCGAAGTCTTTGCTGGCCTTGGCCATCAGGTGCGTCAGGCGCCGCTCGAGCAGCGCGGGATCCGTCGGCACGACGGCCCGGGCGGGCACGCGCAACGTCGCGGGAATCGACAGGACTTGCGGGTTCTCGGGCACGGGAGCGGGCGCTGACGTCGCAGTTTCCACAGAGGTCACTTTCTGCACCATTCACCGCCCATTCGAACCGGGGCGGACGGGACTACTTCTTCTTTTCGGTCTTCTTTTCCGCGGACTTGTCGGCAGCTTCCTCGGTCGCGGGCGCAGCAGCCGCCTCTGCGGGCGCCGCTTCTGCCGCCGGAGCCGGAGCCGGAGCGGCCACCGCAGCCGGAGCCGGAGCGGCCGCGGCCGCCGGCGCCGCACCAGCCTTGGGCAGCGCAGCCAGGATGCTGGCGGCGCGCGGCACGGTCGCTTCGATCGCCATACCAATGCGCGCAGCGGCCGCAGCGTCATAGCTGTCAGCCTTGGAAAGTCCAGCCTTATCGAGCACTTCGGCCGCCATGGCGCGAGCGCTCAGGTAGTCAAAACGGTGCTCGAACGCGTCGATCAGGTGCTGATGAGTCAATGCGTGCCCGGCCATGTTGCCTCCCGTCTCTGTGCAGCGTGCCTCTGTAAGGCTGCTGTCGGCGTGCAGTGTCTGGCAGCGTCGCGCGCGTCCATCGAGGCCTGGCCTCGAGTCCCCTCTGCGCAAACGAATGACGTAGCCTAGCCTCTCGCGCCCGGGCGGGCAAGTCTCGAACCACCCGCCGCCGCGGACGCCGATGCCGCGCCAACTGGGCATTGCACGAATGCTCGAATCCCGTATCCTCTAAGGTTTGCCGGTGGAAGATTCCTGCTACCGGTCGCTCGTCCGAGCGTTCCACCGTGAGCAGTCCTTGCGCTCCACGCCCTGAGGCCAAGCCATGTTGCGAGCCGTCCGGTCGATCAGTTCCCAAGTCGCTGCCCTCGTCCTGGTCGCCTTCACGGCGATGGCGTGCAGCGAAACGGTCCAGGGCGGCATCATCATGCCGTCCGACGCTGGCAACGACGTCCACTTCAAGGCCCAGGACATCGGCACCACCAAGCCGAAGGACGCCCAGCCGACGGACAACGGCGCCCAGGATGCCGAGTCCGAGCCCGATGTGGTGACCAAGCGCGTCATCATCCCGATGCTCAACATCATGCAGCCGCAGGTCATTCCGCCCACCGGCTCCGCGGCGCAGCTGCCGATCTACGCCAAAGTCATCGATTACACGCTGGGATCGCCCGCTGACGGCGTCGCGGTCATGTACGCGATCACCGACAACAACGGCCCCAACGGCCCCGGCGCCGGCTTCCTCGACTCGCAGATGACCGCCACGGACGGCGACGGCCTGTGCGGCAACGTCTTCCACGCCAACAAGAGCCCGGCGGTCGACTACAAGGTGTGCCTGAGCTGCGAAGGCGCCGAGACCGTCTGCGTCGACATCTCCGTGACCGACAACCCGAAGGGCGGGCTCAAGGTCAAGATGCTGTACGACAACCAGATCAGCATCGGCGAAGTCAGCGTGCGCGTCGTGGCGCCGCCGTTCTCCTGCGCGACCTTCAAGCCGGTCATCCCGAACGCCGCGATGCTCAGCAAGACCGCGACGTTGTCCGACACCGTGGAGTTCAACCCGCTCGCCGCCGAGAAGAAGTACGGCGTCTACGTGCTGGGCAAGGACACCGACGGCCACCTGGGCGCCGCGGGTTGCGCCGACGCGGTCTACATCCAGGACAAGTTCACCACTGAAATCACAGTGAATGTCTACACCTTGCCGCTGCAGGCCGCCGGCCCGTACGACATGGTGAACCACTTCGACTTCACCGGCGCGATTCCTGGGCAGCTCGGCCAGATCCTCGATACCGCCGTGCAGATCTTCTATGATCCCGGCGCTTTCATCATCGACCAGATCAAGAACCTCATCAAGAACTGGCTGCCGGGCATCCTGGTCGACGCCGCGTTCAGCCTGTTCGAGAAGCAGCTCTCGAAGGTCGTGACGGATTGGCTGCTCAACAGCTCCCCGCCGTGGCTGCAGTCGTTCTTCGGCATGGGCCAGGACGTGCTGCAGATCGTCAAGAAATTGGAGATGTTGGCGATCCTGAAGATCTACAAGGTCAGCAACGACTTCAACATCAACGGCGAGATCGACTTCACCGGCGTGAACCTCTACTGGAAGCTGGGCTGCGACAAGACGGATCCGAACTACGCGGATTGCGGCAAGATCTCGCTGGACATGTCCAAGGCCGTGACGGATCCGAACTTCCCGCTCGACTTCCTGAGCGGCAAGATCACCGGCACCATCTCGCAGCAGAAGAAGCTGACCATCGATTCCGGAACGATCAAGCTCAACTACGGCAAGCTGATCATGTACGTGCTGATGGAGGTCGTCTTGAAGAAGATCACCGGCCAGACCAGCTTCTCCGGCGCGATCTCGGCGCTGATCAACTGCAAGGGCATTGGCCAGGCGGTCGGCTCGATCGGCATCATCAAGGCGTCCGACGTCGAGAACGCCTGCAATACCACCGTGAATCTGCTGGTCTTGCCGCTGGAGTCCATGATCAACGGCCTGGCGCTCGACTCCAAGCTTTCGCTGACCGGCGGCTGCAACATGGTCGACCTGGACGACGACTTGAAGGTCGACAAGCTGGTCGATGGCTACTGGGTCGGCAACATCGTCGCGGACACGCCGGGCAAGCCGTTCTCGGGCGACTTCATTGCAACCCGTCAGCCCGGGTTCTAGGCGCGGCGCTTTGCTGCTAGACTCCCCGGCCTTGCGGCAAACACTGCCCTGAACCGATGCCGATGCTTCGCTTTGCCCACCTCCTGTTCCTCGCCGCGCTGCTCGCCTCGTGCGGCGGCACCCAGCTCGATCGGCTCGCCAACGAGCCCGAAGGCGCTGAGAAGCTCACCCTGCCCGTCACGCGCCGCACGCATCCGGCGGTGGACGGCGTGCAGCGCTTCATCGCGGCGATGCAGACCGATGACGCCGAAAAGGCTTG
>CAIXAA010000415.1 GCA_903917305.1 uncultured Myxococcales bacterium
CGAGCCGTCGGCGTGCGCGCGGGCCACGCTCAAAAGCGCTGTCGCGACGCAGCCTTCTTCATCATCGACCTGGCACTCGAAGCTGCCCAGGTCGTCATCGCCCCAGGCGCGCAGGGACTGCACAGTGAGGCGCGTGCCCAGCGGCAGCCAGGGCCGATGCAGTTGCATCTCGCGGCAACCCAAGAGGAATCCCAGGCGGACCGGCTCGCCCCGCTCCTGCGCGCGCAGCCCGACCCAGGCGCCGATGCACTGGGCCATGTACTCGATCGCCACGACCGGATGCACGCCCGTTGGCTCGACGAAAGGCACGCCCAGACGCGGCGTCACGGCGCACGTCATGCGATCGCCATCGACGGCCACGACCTCGTCCAGCAGGATCATCGGCGCTTCGTGCGGCAGCAGCGTGTGCAGCGGGGGGAAGGCGGTCATCGCACCTCCGTCTGGATGCGCACGCTCCAGGCGCCGCCGAGGGCGACGAGGCCGCCGCGGCGGCGCAGCAGGGCATCGGCCAGGGCGAGGGCGCCGGCGCAAGGGTTGGCGCGCAGGTCATCCGGCAGCAGCACGTCCGTGGAAAGCGGCTCTTGATCAGAAAGTTGCGTCAACACGCCGCGCACCGGCCTTCCGGCGGCGCCATCGTGGAGGTGCAAGGCGACGGCGAGCGGCGCGCAGTGGCCGGAGCTGTCGGCCAGCGGCGCGGGCGGGTCGATGTCGGCGAAGACGGCGATGACCTCGCGGTGGCCGGCGTGCAAAAGGCCCATGCATTCGAGCAGGCCCATGGCGACCGAGTCGGCACCGGCGGCAATCGACGTCGTGAAGCCGCGGTTGCCGGTGGCGATCGAGACGTGGCCGCTGGCGGCGTTGTGCACGCTGCCGGAGAAGCGGATGGGCGACAGGGCACCGTCGTCGCTGTGGAGCTGGTCGAGCAGCTCCTGCAGGGCCGACGTCTCGCCCCAGGCCGAAACGAAAACAGTCGCGATCTCGCTGCGATCGACCGCAGCTTCTGCGGCGGCCTGGCCGAAGGCTTCGACGGCGGCGCGCGTCAGCAGGCTGGTGCGGCGACGGACCGCAGCGGCAAGCAGCGCGGCCGCCGGCAGCGGCGCCGCCGGATCGCGGTGACCGGCGCGCCACGCCGCCGCATCCGGCAGGCCGGGCGTCCACAGGCCCACAGCTCCGATGTACAGCGGCTGCATCAGGGCGCTCCCAGGGCGACGCACGTGTTGTTGCCGCCAAAGGCAAAGGAATTGCTGAGGACCGTCGTGCAGCGTTGGCGCAGCAGCTGCGCCGGAACGTGGATCGCGATCTCCGGATCTTGCGGCGTGACGCCCAGGCTGGCCGGGATGAAGCCCTCTTCGAGCACCAGCATGCCGATGACCGCCTCGATGGCTCCGGCCGCGCCGAGCAGGTGGCCGACGTAGCCCTTGGTCGAGATGACCGGCACGTCGCTGCCGAAAAGCCTGGAGATGGCCGCACCTTCAGCCGCATCGTTCAGCGGCGTCGCCGTGCCGTGCGCGTTGATGTGGCCGACGGCGTCCGGCTGCAAACCTGCGAGGTCCAAGGCGAACTGCATGGCCAGCTCCGCGCCGATGCCTTCCGGGTGCGGGGCGCTGACGTGGTGCGCATCGGAGCTCTCGCCGACCGACAACAGCAGGGCGCGCGCGTCGCCCTGGCGCTCCACCAGCAACAGCGCGCCGCCTTCGCCGATGCTGATGCCGTCGCGGCCGGCGCCAAAGGGCCGGCACGGCGTCTGCGACAGCACGCCCAAGCCGTGGAAGCCGCGCAGCGTGGTCTGGCACAGCGTGTCGATGCCGCCGACCACAGCGGCGTCGATGATGTCCGCTTCGATCAAGCGCTTGGCGGCGGCGAGCACCTTGGCGCTCGAGGAGCAGGCGGTGGAGACGACGTAGCCCGGTCCGGCGATGCCCGTCAGGTGACGCAGCACCGTGAGCACACCGTCGTAGGCGTGCTGCTTGGCGAAATCGTAGTCCACGGGCAACTTTCCAGTCTCCAGCCAGGCCGCGTGCGCCGCTTCGCTGTGCAGGATGCCGGCGGTGCTGGTGCCGATGAACAGGCCGATGCGTTTGTCGCCCCAGCGCGCCCGCACGCGCGCGAGGTCCGGCGTCAGGTCGCGCAGGAGGTGCGCCGCCAGCCGCGTCTGGCGCGTGTCCCAGGCATGCAGATCGCTGGGCAAAGGCTCGAAATCGCCGGCTATTTCACCGACCGCCGTCTGGAACGGCAGGGCCATCGATGGCGCGCGCAGACCCGAACGGCCTGCCAACAGCGCATCCAGCAATTGGGCACGCGTGTCGCCCAGGGCGCAGCAGACAGTGGAGGCGGTGATGGGCAGAGGACTAGGCATCGCAGGGACCGGCGCTTATAGCCCGGGCGCGCCTCGCGGACAACCTTCAGTACGCTGCGCCGTTGCGAAGTCAGGCACTTTTCGCAGCGTCAGAAGCGCCCCGTCACCGCGACGCCGGCGCCCGCGGGCGTGACCTGCCAGGTCGCGCGCGGCTCCTGCAGCAGACCTGTAGGCTGGCTGAGCAGCTGCGCCTCGCCGACCGCCACGCCCGCCAGCGCGGACATCACGCCGCGCCCCGGCTGGTCGTAGACGCGCCACAGCACCACGCCGGAAGCCACGCCGACCGCGAG
>CAIXAA010000416.1 GCA_903917305.1 uncultured Myxococcales bacterium
AACGGCTTTTCCAGAAAGTCGTTCGGCGCCACGTCCGCGAACAGCTTGGCGACGTTGCTGCGCGTGTAGCCTGACATCACGACCACCCGCAGCTCCGGCCGGGTCCGCTTGAGGTCGCGAAACAGCTCGACGCCGCTGATGCCAGGCATGGTCAGGTCGAGCAGCACGAGGTCGATCCCCGTCGGGTGCTGCGCAAGCATCTCCAGGCCTTGTGCGCCGCCATCGGCCTGCAGGACCTCGTAGCCCGCGCCCTGCAAGACCGCGCAGACGAGCTGGCGCACCACCGGCTCGTCGTCGACGACCAGCACCTGGCCGACGCCTTTGTTGTCCGCTGTCATGGGGTTGGGCTTGCGCTCGCTGCTCTCGCCCTCGCCCGCGAGCGGGAACAGGAGGGAGAACGTGGTGCCGCTGCCGGGCCTGCTGTCCACGGAGATGCAGCCGCCGTGGCCCTTGACGATCCCGAGGACGGCGGCGAGGCCCAGGCCGCGTCCGGTGAACTTCGTGGTGAAGAACGGGTCGAAGATGCGCGCGAGGACGGTGGCGTCCATGCCGCAGCCGCTGTCGGCGATCTCGATGCAGGCGTGCTCGCCGGCCGTGAAGCCTTCGGAGCAGAACCCGCCCGGTGTGTTTCCGCTCTCGACGTGGCGGACGCTGGAGCGGATCGTGATGTCGCCGCCTTCCGCGCCGATCGCTTCGCCGGCGTTGAGCAGCAGGTTCATGATGACCTGGCGGATCTGCGAGGCATCCGCCATGATCCTCGGCGCTTTCGCGAGAAGGTCGAAGCGGATGACGACCTTGGGCGGCAGGTTGCTGCGCAGCAGCGCCACCATCTCCGTCAGCGCGGCATTGAGATCCAGCGGTTGGATGACGAAGTGGCCCTTGCCGGAGAAGGCCAGCATCTGCCGCGTCAGTTCCGCGGCGCGCATGGCCGCCGTCTCGGCCGAGCGCAGGGCGCCCAGCCGCTCCTGAGTGCTTTGCGGCGGATAGGTCTCGGCAAGGCCGATGTTGCCCAGGATGCCCGTGAGCAAGTTATTGAAGTCATGGGCAATACCGCCGGCCAGTACACCCAGGCTCTCCAGCTTCTGCGCCTGGTAGAGGCGTGCCTCCAGCCGGCGGCGCTCCTCCTCGCCGCGCCGCGACGCCGACACGTCCTGGACCGTGCCGATCAGGCGCAGCGGCCGCCCTTGTGCGTCGCGGTGGACGACGCCCCGGCCGTGGACCCACACCTCTTGACCACCGTCGGTGCGGGACAGCCGGTATTCGCGGTCGAAACTCTCCGGACCTGCCAGCACCGCCTGCAGGTGGTGCGCCATCGCGTCGCGCTCGTCGGAGTGCACGACCGACAACCAACCGGAGACGTCGCGCGCGAACTCGGCGTCGATGCCGAAGATCTTGTCGAGCAGTGGCGAGCTGGTCCAAGTCCCTGTTTGCACGTCGTAATCGTAAGTGCCGATGTGCGCGACCCGTTGGGTCTCGGCGAGGAAGGACTCGCTTTCGCGCAGCGCGTCGGTGTAGGAGCGCAGCGCCTCCAGGGCGCGGTCCAGCCGCCGGCTGAAGAGCAGAAAGGTGAACCCTAGAAAAGAAAGCAATCCTGCGTAGGTGGCGAAGGCGAGCAGGGCTGTCTGGTCCGGGTCCAGCGCGATGGCCCGATGCGCGAGCGGTCCCGCCTTGAGGTAGGCGTTGAGTGGATAGAACAGCAGCGACATGCTCAGCCAGGCCACCACGCCCGGCACGCCGTTGAGGAAGGC
>CAIXAA010000417.1 GCA_903917305.1 uncultured Myxococcales bacterium
AGGAAAACTGAACAGTGATCGAGAGATCGCTGCTGGGCAGCTCGATGGGGCTGGTGCAGGAAGGACAATCGAAGCGCATGCCAGACCGATGCAGAGGGCGCCAGGGCCGGCGCAGGGGGCGCAGCTTAGCGTTTTCCGGCCGGCGCTGGAAGGGAAAGTCGATGAAGGCCAAGGTGAGATGACCGGATTTGCTTTGGCGGATCGACGGATTCGCTGTTTCGCTCGACAAGCGTGGCGGGATTGGCCACCCTCTTGTGCATCACGCCCGCCCTGCCCGCCGGAGGCTCCCGCCATGACCGATCCCTCGGCCTCGCTGCCGCTCACCACCAGCAACCTGGATTTCGGCGAAGCGCTCTATGCGCAATTCCGTCGTGATCCCGCAAGTGTGCCCGCGGACTGGCGGGCCTGGTTCGCGGAGCTCGATCGCCCGGCGCACGCAGGCGAGGGCTACGGCGCGGATGCCTTTCCGTTGTCGGAGGTTGCGCTCGACGCGGCCCTGCCGATGGAGGCCGTCTCTGGCGACGTGCTGACGCAGCGGGCGGCGCTGCTGGGTTCCTTCCATCTTTTCCAAGGCTTGTCGGCGGACGATCTGCGTCCGCTGGCGGCGATTGCCCGCGAAATCCAGTTCCGCAGCGGCGAGCGCCTCTACCGCGAAGGCGATCCCGGCGAGAGCCTCTACGTCGTGACGTCCGGCATGCTGGCCATCTGGCATACTGGCGAAATGCTTGTTGAAGTTGGCCCTGGCAAGGCGACGGGGGAGCTTGGCCTGCTCTACGGTCAGCCGCGCACCGCGGACGTGCTCGCCGCGCAGGACGGCACGGCGCTGCGCATCCGCCGCCAGGATCTGGAGCACCTGCTCGACAGCCAAGGTCCGCTGGCGCGCCGCATGATGCAGAACGTCGCGCAGAAGCTGGCGGAAACCAACCTGCGGCAGGAGCGCGTGGACATGCTCATCCGTGTGTACCGCGTGCGCGGCCACGTGATCGCGCAGCTGGATCCGCTCGGGCACGGGCCGGCGAGCCACCCGGAGCTGGAGCTGGCGTACTACGGCCTGACGGAAGCGGATTTGGACCTGACGTTCTCCTGCCGGACGATGCGCGGCGCGCCGGTGCTGACGCTGCGGCAGATCGTGAAGCGTTTGAAGACAACCTATTGCGGCCCGATCGGCGTGCAGTACATGCACATCGACGATCCGGAGACCAAGGACTGGCTGCAGGCGCGCATGGAGGCGACCGAGAACCACCGCAGCCTGAGCCGCGACGAACAAGTCCGCATTTTCGCGAAGTTGACCGATGCGGAGGTGTTCGAGTCCTTCCTGCAGAAGAAGTACGTCGGCGCCAAGCGCTTCTCGCTCGAAGGCGGCGAGTCGCTGATTCCACTGCTGGATCTGGCGCTGGAGGCGGCGGGCGCCCAAGGCATCGAAGAGGTGCTGATTGGCATGGCGCACCGCGGGCGCCTGAACGTCCTGGCCAACATCGTCGGCAAGAGCCCGCAGCAGATCTTCCGTGAATTCGATGACAAGGCGCCGAATCAGCACATCGGGCGCGGCGACGTGAAGTACCACCTCGGGCATTCGGGTATGCGCACGACGCCGGACGGGCGCACGATGCGGGTGCAACTCTGCTTCAATCCTTCGCATTTGGAGTTCGTCGGGCCGGTCGTGGCCGGCCGCGTGCGGGCGCACCAGGACCGGCTGGGCGACAGGGAGCGGGATCGGGCGCTGGCCATCGTCATCCACGGCGACGCGGCGACGGCGGGGCAAGGCGTCGTGCAGGAACTGCTGAACATGAGCCAGCTTCCTGGCTATGCGGTCGGCGGCACGGTGCACATCGTCGTGAACAACCAGATCGGCTTCACGACGCCGGTGGAGGCCTCGCGCTCCTCGCACTACGCGACCGATGTCGCTAAAATGCTTCAAGTTCCCATCTTCCACGTCAATGGGGAGCATCCGGAGGGCGTCGCGCAGGTCGTGCAGCTGGCGATGGACTTCCGCGCCATGTTCCACCGCGACGTCGTGATCGACATGTACTGCTACCGCCGCCTTGGGCACAACGAAGGTGACGATCCGACGTTCACACAACCGCTGATGTACAAAGCGATTCGTGCGCGCAAGTCGGTCGTCGAAGGCTACCTCGACCACCTGCTCGGCCTGGGCGGGCTGACGCGGGCGGAGGCCGACGGCATTGCCCAGAAAAGTCAGCAACGTCTGGAGGAGGAGCTGTCGCAGGCCCGTGCGCTGCCGCCGCTGCAGGAGACGCTGCGTCCGCACACGCCGTGGAGCCACTACCGCGGCGGCAAGGATCGCGAAGTCCCCGAAGTGGCGACGGCTTTGCCGCTGGCGCGGCTGACGGATCTGCTGACGGCGCAGACGCGGCTGCCGGGCGACTTCACGCCGCACCCGAAGATCCAGAAACTGCTGGAGAATCGGGGGGAGATGGCCGCGGGCCGGAAAGCGCTCGACTGGGGTGCGGGCGAGGCGCTGGCGCTGGCGTCGATCGCGGCGGAAGGCCGGCACGTGCGGCTGTCGGGCCAGGACGTCGGCCGCGGCACGTTCAGCCATCGTCACGCGGTGTTGCACGACTTCGCCGATGGGCACCTGCACACGCCGCTGCAGCACATCGGCACGGACCAGGGCGAGGTGGAGATCTGGGACAGCCCGCTGTCGGAGACCGGCGTGCTGGGCTTCGACTTCGGCTACAGCCTGGATTGCCCGGACAGTTTGACGATTTGGGAGGCGCAGTTCGGCGACTTCTGCAATGCCGCGCAGGTCATCATCGACCAGTTCATCTGCTCCTCGGAGGACAAGTGGCAGCGGCTCTCCGGCCTCGTGCTGCTGCTGCCGCACGGCTTCGAGGGCCAGGGACCGGAGCACTCGAGCGCGCGGCTGGAGCGATTCCTCAACACTGCCGCGGATGACAACATCCAGGTCGTCAACCTGACGACGCCGGCGCAGCTGTTCCACTGCCTGCGCCGTCAGGTGCGGCGCACGATCCGCAAGCCGCTCGTGGTGTTCTCGCCCAAGAGCCTGCTGCGCCACCCGGAGGCGGTTTCGCAGCTGACGGACTTCGCGAAAGGAAGCTTCCAGCGGGTCATCGGCGACCCAAGTGTGGATCCTCTCAAGGCAAAGCGCGTCCTGCTGTGCACCGGCAAGGTGTACTACGACCTGGTGGCCGCGCGGCGCGACAAGCAGCGTGACGACGTGGCGATCCTGCGCATCGAGCAACTGTATCCGCTGAGCGATCTCGAGCTGCAGACCGCGCTTTCGCCCTATCCTCAAGAGGTTCCCGTGTGCTGGGTGCAGGAGGAGCCGCGCAACATGGGCGCTTGGGTGTTCCTGTGCATGCGCCTGGGGCGCACCCTCTTTGGCCACTGGAAGCTGTACGGCATCAGCCGGCCGGAAGCGGCCAGCCCTGCGACCGGTTCTGCGGCAGCCCACAAGCTGGAGCAGGCGCGCCTCGTGGACGAAGCGTTTGATCTCGAGAAGCTTCCGGGTCGCTGATCGCCGCCGCCCTGCCCGTTTGACACGTCCCGCCGCCAGACCGATCATCCCGTCGACCTCTACAGCCACGCTCCGCCGCCACCGCTCCCGCGGCAAAGGAAGCACCCCGATGGCCACCGACCTCCTCGTTCCCGCTGTAGGCGAATCGATCTCCGAAGTCGTGATCGGCGATTGGCTCAAGGCCGAAGGCGAATCGATCGCCCAGGATGAGTCGCTGGTCACGCTGGAGACCGACAAGGTCAACGTCGAGGTGCCGGCGCCGGGACCGGGCGTGCTGGTGCAGATCCTCAAGAAGAAAGGCGAAACGGCGAAGATCGGCGAGGTGATCGCCCGCTTGGAGCTGGGCTCCGTGACCCAGACGGTCCAGGTCCCGGTGCCGACGGCGCCTGCCGCGAAGGCCGAGGCGCCCGCAGCGGAACAGCGCGTCATGCCGGCTGCGCAACGCGTGCTCGCCTCGGCGGGGGTGGAAGCGCAGCAGGTCAAGGGTACGGGACCCGGCGGCCGCGTGACCAAGGCAGATGCCAGCCTGTACGTGGAAGGGCAGAAGATTCCTTTGATTTACGCTGCGCCGCCGCCGGAGCTGCAGCCGTCGGCGACGCCGGTTCCGGCTCCGGCTCCGGCTCCAGCTCCAGTTCCGGCTCGGGCACCCGCTCCGGCTCCGGTTGCCGCAGGTCGCGAGGAGACCGTCGCGATGTCGCCGCTGCGCCGCCGCGTCGCCGAGCGCCTCGTCCAGGCGCAGCACACCGCAGCCATCCTGACGACCTTCAATGAAATCGACATGTCCGCGGTCATCGCCCTGCGCAAGGAGCACCAGGCGGCCTTCCTGGCGCGCCACGGCGTCAAGCTGGGCTTCATGTCGTTCTTCGTGAAGGCCTGTGTCGACGCCCTCAAGGCCTTCCCCAACGTGAACGCGGAGATCCGCGGCAGTGACATCCTCTACAAGCACTTCTGGGACATCGGCGTGGCGGTCGGCGGCGGCAAGGGGCTCGTCGTCCCGGTGCTGCGCGGCTGCGACCGGCTGGGCTTCGCCGACATTGAGAAGGCCCTGGCGGACTTGGGCGCGCGCGCCAAGGCCAGCACGCTCAAGCTCGAAGAACTGCAAGGCGGCACCTTCTCCATCTCGAACGGCGGCGTCTACGGCTCGATGATGTCCACGCCGATCCTCAACCCACCGCAGAGCGGCATCCTCGGGATGCACGCGATTCTTGAGCGTCCAATCGCAGTTGAAGGTCAAGTCGTCATCCGTCCGATGATGTATGTCGCGCTGAGCTACGACCACCGCATCGTCGATGGCCGCGAGGCGGTCGGCTTCCTCGTGCGGGTCAAGGAGTGCGTCGAACGGCCGGAGCGGCTGCTGCTCGACATCTGATCCATTTCATTGCATTTGAGGTTCCATATGGCTGAGTTTAGTCACGATCTTGTTATCATTGGCGCAGGCCCCGGCGGCTACGTCGCTGCCATCCGGGCGGCGCAGTTGGGCCTCAACGTCGCGTGCATCGACAAGGAACCCGCCCTGGGCGGCACCTGCCTGCGCGTCGGCTGCATCCCCTCGAAAGCCTTGCTGGAATCGAGCGAACTCTACGCGGAAGCCAAGGGCGGCATGACGCGCCACGGCATCCGCATCGGCGACGTCACGTTCGACCTTGCCGCGATGATGAAGCGCAAGGACACCATCGTGAACGGCCTGACCAGCGGCGTCGCGGGTTTGTTCAAGAAGAACAACGTCAAACGCTACGAGGGCAAGGCGCGCATCGCCGGCGTCGGCAAGGTCGTCGTCGAGGGCAGCGGCGAGGCGGACACGCTCAGCGCCAAGCACATCCTCATCGCGACCGGCAGCGTCGTCGCGCCGTTGCCCGGCGTGGAGTTGGACGGCGATCGCATCGGCACGAGCACCGAAGCGCTCAAGTACCCGGAAGTGCCGCAACATCTCGTGGTGATCGGCGCGGGCGTCATCGGGCTGGAGCTCGGCTCGGTGTGGCTGCGCTTGGGCGCCAAGGTCACGGTGCTCGAGTACATGGACCGCATCCTGCCGGGAATGGACAGCGAAATCGCCGACATGGCGCTCAAGCTGTTCAAGCGGCAAGGCATGAAGTTCGAGCTGGGGACGCGCGTGCAGAAGGCCGTGGTGCACGACGGCCAATGCATCGTCTCGTGCGAGGGCAAGCCGGATATCACGTGTGATCGCGTGCTGTTGGCCGTCGGTCGGCTGCCGAGCACCGAAGGCCTGGGGCTGGAGGCGGTCGGGATCGAACTGGACAAGCGCGGCCGCATCCCGGTGGACAAGCACTTTGCGACGAAAGTGCCTGGAATCTATGCGGTTGGCGACGTCATCGAAGGACCCATGCTGGCGCACAAGGCCGAAGAAGAAGGCACGGCTTGCGTCGAGCGCATCGTGACGGGCTACGGGCACGTGGACTACGCGTCGATTCCGGGAATCGTCTATACGCACCCGGAGATAGCGACCGTGGGCAAGAGCGAGGACGAGCTCAAGACCGAAGGGCGCGCCTACCGCAAGGGCACGTTCCCGTTCATGGCCAATGGACGTGCCAAGGCGCTGAACAGCACGGACGGCATGGTGAAGATCCTGGCGGATGCCAAGACGGACCAGGTGCTGGGCTGCGCGATCCTCGGGCCACGCGCGGGCGACCTGATCGCGGAAGTGGCCGTGGCGATTGCGTTCGAGGCGACCAGCGAGGACATCGCGCGCGCCTGCCACGCGCACCCGACACTGGCGGAGGTCGTCAAGGAAGCGGCACTGGCCGTGGATGGGCGGGCGATCCACATCTGATCGGCGATCAGCTTGGCTGTGGAGCACGCGTGCCGTCAGGCATGGAGCACCGCTACGCCATCCTGCACGCGGCGCGAAGGGGTCGACTCGATACTTTCACCATCCTATCATGCCATTGACTAGTCTGGCACACCTCCTGCTTCTGGATGGTTCGTCCGCGCTGATGGACGACTGTCTGGCAACCTGGAGGCTACCGCATGAAGCACATCTCCCTCGCACTGGTTCTCGTCGCGCTCTGTCTCGGCTGTGAAGGCACCACGCCCGGCGCCGACGGCACGCTCTCGTTCCATCACACGGACGTGGAGTCGCCCACGCTGTTCAGCTTCGATGACAGCGTCAAGCGCCCGCTGGCGGTCGGCGCCTCCGCGCTCATCGTGGTCAACAATGACGGCTCCGGCACGGCGGTCACCAAGGCTTCTTCGAGCAATCCCGCGGTGCTGGCGGTCGCCATCATCGGCAGCCAGGTCGGGGTCAAGGGCGTCAGCGTCGGGACGGCGGACCTGATCGTGGAGGACAAGAACGGGGCCACGGGCAAGCTGACGATCGCGGTGCATGAGGCCAAGTCCATCGAACTGGAGGTTGATTGGCTGGTCGGCGACGCGAACGCGCCGAACCCGACCGTCATCGCGGTGCGCCCCCAAGGCGCGTTGACGGTGCGGCGCATCGCCCGGGACGAGAACGCCGACGTCCTGATGGGCGCCGGCCTCTGCAAGCTGACGGCCACGGATCCGTCGCTGGTGCGCATCAAGGGCGTGGCCGACGACACCGACAACCGCACGGTCGAGCACGCGGGCGTCGCCGGCATGACGGAACTTTCCTGTGGTTCCGCGAAGCTGGCGATCGCGCTCGACGCCGATGACGCGGTGGCGGACCTCAAGCTGTACGACCTGAATACCGCCAAGCCGCTGGTG
Source organism: uncultured Myxococcales bacterium (assembly GCA_903917305.1). GTDB lineage: Bacteria > Myxococcota_A > UBA9042 > UBA9042 > UBA9042 > CAIXAA01. The sequence continues at coordinate 7,199 of CAIXAA010000417.1, forward strand.
GCGGCGCCCATCGCCCTGGGCGCGAAGTTGACGATCCTGGTCGGCGCCTACGACAAGGAAGGCCGGCAATACGGTGACTTGAGCGCCAACCTGGCCGCGTCGTCGGATGCCGACCTGGTGAGCGCCACCGTGATCCTGCCGATGGTCGTGACCGTCACGGCGACCAAGGTGGGCCAGACCGTGCTGAACCTGTCGATGGGCGGCGCGGTGCAGCACGTGCCGATCGAGGTCGTCGCGAAGGCGCCGTAGCAGCC
>CAIXAA010000418.1 GCA_903917305.1 uncultured Myxococcales bacterium
GCTTCGGGAATCGCCATGTCGTCCAAGCACACCGAGATGCCGGCCAAGGTCGACTGCGCATAGCCCGCCGAACGCAGCGCGTCGGCCAGCAGCACCGTCTTCTTGGAGCCCGACACGCGGTACACCTCGTCGATCAGCGCCTGCAGTTCCTTCTTGCCGAGCTCCTTGTTGTACAAGTTGAACGGCACGCCATGCGGCACGATCTCGCTGAGCAGCACGCGACCGGTCGTCGTGTGGATGACTTCGCGGCTCGCCGGCACGTCGTGGTCCGGGTCCTGACCCGGCGCCCACATCGGCATGCGGCAACGGATGGCCGCCTGCAGATCCAGCTCCTTGGCGTCATACGCGGCGCGCACTTCTTCCGGGCTGGCGAACAGCTTGCCGCTGCCCTTCGCGTACGGAAGCTCGCGCGTCGTGTAGTACAGACCCAGCACGATGTCCTGGGAAGGATTGATGATCGGCTTGCCGTACGCAGGGCTGAGGATGTTGTTGGTCGACATCATCAGCACGCGCGCTTCGATCTGGGCTTCCAGGCTGAGCGGAATGTGCACCGCCATCTGGTCGCCGTCGAAGTCCGCGTTGAACGCCGTGCAGACCAGCGGATGCAGCTGGATCGCCTTGCCTTCGATGAGGATCGGCTCGAACGCCTGCATGCCGAGGCGGTGAAGGGTCGGAGCGCGGTTGAGGAGCACCGGGTGCTCCTTGATGACGTCCTCGAGGATGTCCCAAACGACGCCCTGCTCCTTCTCGACCAGCTTCTTGGCGCTCTTGATCGTCGTCACGTAGCCCAGCTCTTCGAGCTTGGCGTAGACGAACGGCTTGAACAGCTCGAGCGCCATCTTCTTGGGCAGGCCGCACTGGTGCAGGCGCAGGTCCGGACCCACGACGATGACCGAACGACCCGAGTAGTCGACGCGCTTGCCGAGCAAGTTCTGGCGGAAGCGGCCCTGCTTGCCTTTGAGCATGTCGCTCAAGGACTTGAGCGGACGCTTGTTCGGCCCGGTGATGACCTTGCCGCGCCGACCGTTGTCGAACAGCGCGTCCACGGCCTCCTGCAGCATCCGCTTCTCGTTGCGCACGATGATCTCGGGCGCGGCGAGCTCGAGCAGGCGCTTCAAGCGGTTGTTGCGGTTGATCACGCGGCGGTACAGGTCGTTCAAGTCCGACGTCGCGAAGCGGCCGCCATCGAGCGGCACCAACGGGCGCAGGTCCGGCGGCAGCACCGGAATCGTGGTCAGCACCATCCACTGCGGCTTGTTGCCGGAAGAACGCAGCGCTTCCACGATCTTGAGCCGCTTGCCGGTCTTCTTGATCTTGGCTTCGCCGGTCAGCTTGGTCGTCGTGTCGATCTTCTCTTCCCACGTGTGGATTTCCGCGCGCAGGCGCTTGGACAGGTCGTCCAGCGTCTCGACATCGACGCCGTCGCCCGGCCAGCGCGGCTTGTCCGGCGGAATGCGCGCGGGGTCGAGGTAGGTCAGCAGCTCGAGGATCGCCTCGCCGCCCATCTCCAACTTGAGGTAATCGCTGGCAGGCACGGCGTCCACGGCCGTCTCGCCCAGGGCGTCGATGATGTACTCGTGGTCCTCGGTCGACAGGATGCGGCCGGGAACCAGCGGGCCCACTTCCGGCAGCCAGGTGACGTTGATGTCCTTCGAGACGCGCTCGATGACCATGCCGCCCTGGACGTCGTAGTAGTCCTCTTCGTTGACCAGCGTGCCGCGCGTCACATCGCGGGAGTAGCGCGAGACGAGCTTGCCCATCTCCGCGCCGTCCTGCATCGACTCCAGCTCGCCGAGCAGGTCCGACCGGCGCTCACGCGGGACGTAGAACACGTGGATGCCGGACTTGCCGCGCTCCAGCTGCAGCTTCAAGGCGCCCAGGCAGACGTACTTGGCGCAGTAGAGCACGTACTCCAGGTCCTTGAGGGTCATGCCGAGCAAGTGGCCGATACGGCTGGGCAGGCTCTTCAAGAACCAGATGTGCGCCACCGGCGTCGCCAGGTTGATGTGCGCGAGCCGCTCGCGGCGCACCTTGGACTGGATGACCTCGACGCCGCACTTCTCGCAGACCACGCCGCGGTGCTTCATGCGCTTGTACTTGCCGCAATTGCACTCGTAGTCCTTCACCGGCCCGAAGATCTTGGCGCAGAAGAGGCCATCGCGCTCCGGCTTGAAGGTCCGGTAGTTGATGGTCTCGGGCTTCTTGACCTCGCCGAACGACCATTCCTGAGCGATCTTGCGAGGCGCGGTCAGACCGATGCGCACCGCGCTGATGTTCAGGGGATTCTTGGGCATTTCGAAGAAGTGGAGCATTTCTCGCATGAAGCTTTCTCCTGATCCTGTCGGTTTTCGTGAGGGCCTCAGCCGCCCTCACCCTGCCGCTTCGCGGCACCCCTCTCCCGCGAGGGGAGAGGGGACGAATTCACATGCCCTGCTCCCCTCTCCCCGTTGCGGGAGAGGGGTTGGGGGGTGAGGGCGCCTACGGAATCGCCGTCCCTTCCTTGTCCAGGAGTTCGACGTCGAGCGCCA
>CAIXAA010000419.1 GCA_903917305.1 uncultured Myxococcales bacterium
CCATCGTGCTCGGGCTGGCCGGCGTCTATGCGGCGCGGCACTTCCGGCAGCGCTCCGACCTCGTGCTGGGCGCGATGACCATCAGCGGCGTGGCGGTGGCCTGCGCCGGTGCGGTGGCGCTGTTCACGGCGCCAGTCGCCAGCGATCTCTTTGACTTGCACAACGCACTGATCCTGCTGATGGGCATCGGCTCGGGCGTGAGCAGCTACCTGCTCCTCGCTGCGCTGACGCCGATTTTCGAGTGCGTCTTCAACAGGTTGACCGACATCAAGCTGCTCGAGCTGACCTCCATGAACCACCCGGCCCTGCGCCTGCTGGCGACGCAGACGCCGGGCACGTTCACGCACAGCGTCATGGTCGGCAACCTGGCGCAGGCGGGCTGCGACGCGATCGGCGCCAACGGGCTGCTGGCGCGGGTTGGCGCGTATTATCATGATCTTGGCAAGACGCGGGCGCCGCGCTACTTCGGCGAGAACCAAGGTGGGGAGAACCCGCACGACAAGCTCAAGCCGCACCTCTCCGCGCTGATCATCAAGAGCCACGTCAAGGATGGCATCAAGATCCTCAAGGGTTACGGCCTGCCGGACGAGATCATCGACTTCGTGTCGCAGCACCATGGCACTGGGCTCATCGCGCACTTCTACCGGCGCGCGCAACGCGAAGCACTGGAAACTGGTGAGGAAATCAACGAGGCGGACTTCCGCTATCCCGGCCCCAAGCCGCAGCGGCGCGAGACGGCGCTGCTGATGCTGGCGGACTCGGTCGAGGCGGCGGCGAAGTCGCTGCCGGAGCCGAACCCCGCGCGCGTGCAGGGATTGGTCAAGAAGATCATCGCGGGCAAGCTGGAGGACGGGCAGTTCGACGAGTGCGACCTGACGCTGCGCGAGCTGGCGCTGGTGGAGCAGGCGTTCGTCAAGGCGGTCGTCGGCATCCACCACACCCGGCCGGTGTACCTGCCGCCGCTGGGCGAACAGCCTGAGGTCATTGCGGTTTCGCGTCCGCGGCCGGAGCTGGGGCTCGACGACGTGCGCCATGTCGCCATCCTGGCGGATGGCGGCGTCGGGCCGCGACCGATCGCCAGCGTGCGCGACACGCTCGTGCCCGGGTCGACGAACGAGACGCTGCGCGAGACGCAACAACCTGATATTGAAGGGTTTCAGGCGCAGCCGGATTCGCCGCAGGCGCCGACGGCGATCGTCGCCAGCAAGACCTACCGCGGCAGGCGGGCCTCGTGAGCATCTGGATCGACAATCGGCATCCACAGTTGCGCGCCGGGCAGGCGCGGCTGGCGCGCCACCTGAACGAGATGCTGCAGGTGCTCGGCCACGCAGGCGCGTGGGTGGACGTGAGCCTGGTCACGGACGCCGAGATCAAGCGGCTGAACCGTCGCTACCGACAAGTGAACAAAGTCACGGATGTGCTGAGCTTCGCCCTGAGCGAGGCGCCGGGTCCGCGGCTGCCGGTGGAGATCCTGGGCGACATCGTGATTTCGCTGGACACCGCGGCCCGCCAGGCGCTGGCCGTGCGCTACCAGTTCGCGCAAGTGCCTGAGGCGAAAGGCTATCGCATCACAGAAGAGGTGCTGTTCCTGGCGACGCACGGGCTGCTGCACCTGCTCGGCCACGACCACTTGGAGCCGGCACAGGCCGAAGCCATGGAGGCGCTGGAGCGGCAGTTCCTGGCGGCGATCACGCCGCTGGACGTGCAAGCGCTGGATCGCACTGAACATTCGCGGATTACTGGGCGGGGCACCAGGGCGGCGCGGGGTTCGGCGGCGGCTCGCAAGAGCGCTGCTCCTCCGTGAACCCGTAGCACGCGTCGATCGCCGACGGCAGCACGGACTCCTGCTTGACCGGAATGCCCGCCACCGTGACCTGATCCGCATCCAGGTGGTTGTCCGAGGCGTCGATCAGCACGCGCGCCGTGTCGGCAAGATCCATGTGGTAGAGCAGCACCGTCCCGGGCTCGTTGCCCTCGTAGCGGTACAGCACGCTGGTGCCGATGTCGGCCGATTCGCCAGCCGCGATGCGGAACTCGTCGAGCAGGCCCTTGAACAGCTCCGCCGGGGCCTTCTCGTTGGGCACGGCGCCGATCATGAGCCAGGATCCGGAGTCGAACAGCTTGCCGACGGACTTGAGCAGGCCGGCGCCCTTCTGCGCGTCCTTGCCATCGACGCTGATCGACAGCTGATTCGAGCCAGCCAGATAGACGCAGCGGATGTGGTGCCAGCTGTCGAGGGCCACCGGATCGAGGCCCTGCGCGACCAGCGTCGCCGTCCGCGACATTGCGCACACCGGGTAGACCGCGTTCTTGGCGTCCGGGCGGTAGAGGCCCATCGCAAAGTAGCCCGCCGCATCCGAAGCGGCGCCTGGCTTGCCGACGCCGGCGAAGGCCAGCGTGCCGGCAGCCACCGGCGCCGTGTGGGCGTTGAACCAGGTTTCTACAGTGAAATTCGTGGCCGCGGTGATGCCCAGCTTGGACGCGTCCGAGATCGCCGCGACGCTCTTGGCATCCGTGACCGACATCGCGCGCCGCAGCTGGCAGCCTTCGCAGCCGTCGCAGGCGAGCTGGTTGCCGTCATCGCACTCTTCGCCTTGATCCGGTTCGAGTTTGCCGTTGCCGCACGGGTTCTTGGCCGATTGAGCCTGATCGATCTTCTGCTGCAGGGCGGTGTCCGACAGCGTGCTGGGCAGGCAGGCGGCCAGGCCGAGGCACGGCAGCCACAGCAGCCAAAGCGCCCAACTTGTCAGGCGATTGCCCATCAGAACTCGCCTCCGAACGCGAGACCGGCGCCGCCGCGGCCATCCACGGTGGGCGTCACGTACGTTGCGGAGGCGGGCTCGTCCGCGGCGGTGCGGGCTGGAGCCTTCCACAGCCGCCAGCCGCCCCACGCGGCGAGGCCGACGCCGACGATGGCTGCGCCGACCCCGAAGCCACGCGCGTCCTGCGCCTGCTTCACGTCGCTCTTGTAGGTCTTGTCGGCGCCGGCGACGCTAAAGTCCATGCTGTTCGCGGAGTTGATCTTGTTCACCGCGCCGATCCAGCTGAACAATCCGATGGTGGCGAGCAGGCCGCCGCCGGTCAGGAGGCCACTCGTCAAGGCCTTGCTGGGCGGGGATGCCGGCGCTGGAGCCGGCGCAGCGACCGCCACCGAAGCCGGAACCGGAGCCGGAACCGGAGCCGGAACCGGAGCCGGAACCGGAGCCGAAGCCGCTGCCGGAACCACTGCCGGTGTCGGCGTTGGGGCCGGAACCGGAGCCGGCTCCGCCGTCGTCACATGCTGCGCCTCCTTGGTCTTGGCGCGCTGTGCCTCCAACTGTGCAGTCTGCTTCGCAATTCGTTGCGCGGCGTCGCGCTTGCCGTCCGCCGGAGCGTTGGGCAGCGTCTGGTACTGCTCGAACAGGGCGATCGCCTGGGCCGGCATGCCCGCCTCCTCGTAGGCGCGCGCCGCGTTGAACATCATGTCCGGCCGGCGCGAGATGG
>CAIXAA010000420.1 GCA_903917305.1 uncultured Myxococcales bacterium
AAGCGCAAGGGCAAGCCGGCGCGCGCGCCGCGCACGGACGAGGCGGCCCTGGACTCGGCGGTGACGGCGACGCAGGACGCTGTGCGCAAGTGCTATGAAGATCTTGGTGATTCGGAGCGCAACTTCACGCGCGTCGCCGTGGACGTGCGCGTCGGCGAGGGCGGCGTGATCAGCAGCGCGACCCTGCGCAAGAGCGCCGGCAGCGGCAAGTTGGCGGCGTGCGTCGAAAAGGCCGTGCAGGACGCGCACTTGCCGTCGACGCTGGCCGGGGACGATCCGGTCACCCTGACCTACGACGTGCCGCTCCCCAGCGAAAAAGCCAGCACCGACAATTAGATCGAAGCGTGCGGCCGGTGGTGCCCGTCCTGCAGCGTGACGTGCTCGCCGTGCGACGGAACGTGGCAGTGCCAGCCGAGCTCGCGCTCGATGCGCACGCGCAGCGCCTCCGCCGCCGCCGGCTCGCCGTGCGTGATGAAGGTGCGGTGCGGCGGCTCCTTGAACTGGTGCAGCCACGCCATCATTTCGTCGGCGTCGACATGCGCGGAAAGACTATCGAAGTGCGCGACTTCGGCGCGGATGGGCACCTCCTCGCCGTGGATCTTGACGAACTCCGCGCCATCAACGATGGCCCGGCCGCGCGTGCCCGCCGCCTGAAAGCCCGCGAACAGGATGGTGTTCTTCGGATCGGGCGCGAACGCCGCCAGGTGGTGCACGATGCGCCCGCCCGTCGCCATGCCACTGCCGGCAATGATGATCATCGGCCCTTTCTTCTCGTTCAGCGCCTTTGATTCCTCAATCGTATTGACGATCTTCGCCGCCGCGCACATCGCCTTGGTCTCCGCGTGCGTCAGGCGGTGGTCGCCCTCGTGGCGGCGGTAGATCTCGGTCGCGTCGCGCGCCATCGGGCTGTTCAGGAACACCGGGATGTTCGGGATCCTCTTTTCAGCCTTCAACCCGCTGATAAGGAACAGCAATTCCTGCACGCGGCCGACGCAGAACGCCGGCACGACCAGCACGCCGCCGCGGTCGCAGGTGCGGTGGATGACCTGCGCCAGCATCTCGGACGGATCGCGGTGGTCGTGCAGGCGGTTGCCGTAAGTCGACTCGATGACGAGGTAATCCACCTGCTCGACCGCCGTCGGCGCCTTCATGATGGGGTTGTGCGGGCGGCCCAGATCGCCGCTGAACAGGATGCTGAGGTTCGCCTGCTCGAAGCGGATCATCGACGCGCCGAGGATGTGGCCGGCGGGCAAAAAGCGTGCGGTGACGCCGCCTCCCAGCGCGATGGGCTTCTCGCCCTGCGCCGGCATGAAGGACTGCATCGCGACTTCGGCGTCGTCGCGGGTGAACAAGGGCAGCGCGGGCGCGTGCTTGGCGAAGCGCTTGCGGTTGGCGAAGTAGGCTTCTTCCTCCTGCAAGTGCCCGGCATCAGGTAGCAAAATGCCGCAGAGGTCGCGCGTGCCGGTGCTGCAGCGAATCTTGCCGGCAAAGCCATCGCGCACCAGGATCGGGATGCAGCCGCTGTGGTCGATGTGGGCATGCGTGAGCAGGACGGCGTCGAGCGATGCGGGGTCGAAGGGCAGGGGCGCCCAGTTTCGCAGGCGCAACTCCTTCAAACCTTGGAACATGCCGCAGTCGACCAGCCACTTGAGGTCGCCGGAGGTGACGAGGTACTTGGAGCCCGTGACGGTGCCGGCTGCGCCCGCAAAAGTGATGTCCATGCCCGGTCCTTGGCCGCCAGATGCGGTGCGGCAAGGCCAGTTGACGTCCAAGCTGGGCTGTTGTCAACGAAACGGCATCAGTGCAGAAGATCCAGCGCCGCCGCGAGCTTGTCGCGCACCGTCGCCGCCAGCTCCTCCAGCCCGGGCACGCCCGTCGCGGCGATGGTCTTGGTCGGATCGATCGCCGCCACCACGGCCTTGCCGTCGTCGCCCTCGTAGACCACGACGTTGCACGGCAGCATCACGCCGATCTCCAGATCCGTGCTCAGCGCGCGGTGTGCGAGAGGCGGATTGCAGGCGCCGAGGATCTTGTAACGCCGGAAATCCACGTCGATCTTCTTCTTGAGCGTGTCCTTGACGTCGATCTCCGTCAGGATTCCGAACCCTTGGCTCTTGAGCGCGTCCGGCACCTGGGCCAGCGCCTCGTCGTACGTGCAGGCGAGTTGTTTGCGCAACGTGAACGTGGCCATGATCAGCACTCCTTGCTTGCGTCGTTGCCGGATTCGCTCTCGCTCTCGGGGGGCCGCGCCGACCGGCGTGGTTCTGGCACCGTTCAGGTGCGTACGCCAAAGCGAGGCAGGACCCAGGTTTGCAGGATCCACCATACCGCAAAGATGCCGAGAAAGCGCAGTCCTTCGTCCATTGTGGGCCTCCGCGCTGCGAGAGCCACGCGCGGCGCAAAGGTGACAGGCCCTGGCTGGTCGCGAGCCAAGACCAGAACCGGATCCCGAACCGGAATCGGAACCGGATCCGGAACCCGAGCCGGATCG
>CAIXAA010000421.1 GCA_903917305.1 uncultured Myxococcales bacterium
ACCCGCCGCAGCCGTCGTCGCCGCACAGCTTCTTGTCGCAGCTGGGGATGCACGGTTTGGTGCAGGTGCCGACGGCTTCGTCGCAGGTGCCGGCATACTTGCAGGTGCCGCAGGAGCCGCCGCACCCATTCGGCCCGCAGACCTTGCCGTCGCACTGCGGCACGCACGGCAGATCGGGCGCAAGGTCGGGCGGCGCGGCGACGTCTGGCGCCGCGTCATCGGCCTGATCGGCAAGGTCGGTCGCGTCCGGAACGTTCAGCGCATCATCCCCGGCGCCTGCGCTGTCGAGGTCGTCGGCGGCGACGTCCGGCACGTCCTTGGCCGGCCCCTGCACCAGGCCATCGTTGCCGCACGCGCCCAAGACGACGGCAAGGACGCACGCGCCCACCAGAGATGTCAGCCTGTTCATGGAGCCCCCCAGCGATTGTGGACGCAGGTCGAGCCGCGGAACAGCTTGGCCGTCATCCTTCGGGCAGCGAGCGTAATCCCGGTGCGGGCCGCTCGCAACCTGGCTTGGAAGCGATGAGTGCAGCAGGTCCCTTGCGATCACTCCGCCCTGCTCTCCACCGCCAGCGGCCGGTCCGCCGCGTTCGGCGTGCTGGCGGATCGATGGCTTGTGCGGCAGCGGCGCGCTTCGACAAGCTCAGGGCAGGCGCTGCGCCAGTTCGCCCCCGCGCGGCGACCAACGCCGCTGATTCCGCGCCAGATCCCCGCCTTGACGCTCCGCCGACCGCAGGTGTACACGCTCGACCAGCGTCCGATCCGGTCGATGGTGTTGGGTCGGAACAGAGGGTTGCGTCGACCGCTGGCCGTGCGCGCCCGGGAGCGATGCGCGCCGCGTCGACTGCGTCCGGCCGCGCCCACGCTTCCTCACCCGATGGAGGAATCCCATGGTCCTGCGCACCCTTGGCGTCACACGCGGCCTTCTGGCGGCGTTGGTCGTGCTCGCCGTCGCCGCGGCAGGCTGCCACAGCAAAGCCGCGAGCAGCAGCGGCCACGGCGGGCAGCAGGCGGACCAGTCCGGCACCGCGCTCGCCGCCACGGGCCCGCTGCCGGCGCCTGAGCCGGGCGACATCCCGGCCAATGACTCCACGCCGCCGCTCGCTGGCGCGCTGTCGCTGGGCCCGGCGGGCACGCCGCAGCAGGCCGCCGTGACCGCGGCGGGCGCAACCGTCAGCGCGGGCGGCCTGAGCATCGTCTTTGCGCCGGGCGCGGTCACCGCCGACGTCGCCGGCACCGTCACCACCGCGCCAATCATGGGCGTGCCCTCGGGTGCCTACGGCGGCGCCATCACGCCGATCACCGACCTGTACACCATCGACCTCGGCGGTGCCGCGCTCACCGCGCCGGCGACCGTGACTCTCGCCATCCCGCCCGGCGCGCCTACCGTGCCCGGCGCCGTCGCCATGGCGTTCTACTACAACGCCCAAACCGGCGAGATCTGGCCACTGGCCACGGCCGGCGGCGATGCCACGGCGATCGTCGCACTGGCACCGCATTTCTCCTCCGTCTTTGGCGCGCTCGTCGATCTGGCCAAGCTGCCGACGACCGTCGACTCCGGCTTTCGCCCCGGCCAGGACGACTGGCAATTCACCAACTACGGCTCCTACGTGGCGCCGCACGGGCATTGCGAGGGCCAGGTGGTCTCCGAGCTCTGGTACTACACCACCCAGCGCCAGCACGCCGGCGCCTCTGGCCTGTACGGCCTCTACGACAACAACGGCGCGCCGGACAAGACTCCGACGTTCTGGCCGGACGACTCCGACGGCTACCGCCTCGCCTCGACGGTGCAGGCCGACCCGATCGCCGTGCCGAACGTGTACCAGTTCATGATCGGCTGGGACGCGGCGACCAAGACCTCCCAGGGCGCTCCCGCCGCGCAGACGTACGCGCTGCTGCGCGTGGCGATGGCCATCAGCGGTCAGCCGCAGGAGCTGGCGATCCAGGACGCCACCGCCACCAGCCACCACGCGATCCTCGCCTACCGCGTGACGCCGACGACGGTCTACGTCGCGGATCCGAACTACCCCGCGCACTTGCGGACGATCCACTACGACGCGGCCACGGGCAAGCTGGGTCCGTACAGTTCCGGCGACAACGCCAAATCCATCGCCGCGAAGGGGCAGACCGTCTACACGACCTTCGCGTACATGCCGACCGGCGCGAGCGCGGGCGACGCGGCGCTGGCCGCGCGCTGGGCACAATTCGAGGCGGGGACCATCGGCACGGGCGTGTTTCCCAGCTACGCGCTGGTGGTCTCGACCGGCCAGGACGCGGCCGGCGAGGACATCTGGCAGAAGCTGACGGACGGCTTCACGACCAGTGACGCGCGCATCAAGGTCGCCCTCTCCGCGCTCAGCGACAACGCGCCGTCCAAGATGCTGGTCTATCCCGGCACCAGCTCCACGGCGACGCACGATGAGCTGTTCGCCTGGCTCAACGTCGACCTCATGCCCGGCGACAACCCGCTGGGCTTTCGCGTCTACGGCAAGGTCGCGGCGACGGGCGCATTTGAATACGTGGACTTCGTCCGCCTGACCGTCAAGCGCTCCGACGCGCCCGTGACGGTCGACGCCAGCAGCGGCGGGCATCCCGTGCTG
>CAIXAA010000422.1 GCA_903917305.1 uncultured Myxococcales bacterium
AGGCGACGCTTGAAGGCGACGCGGGGCGGTTCGGCGACGCCATCGGCACCTGGACGCGGGCGCTGTCCAAGGGCCTGGACAATGACCCCGATGCGCAAGCCGGCATGGGCGTGGCGTATTTGCGCAGAGGCCTGTCGGAGCTGGCCGTGCAGTCGCTGCTCAAGGCGGTCAATGCCGATCCGGACAACCCGGCGTACCGATCGAACCTCGTGCAGGCCTATGCGGCGCTCGACAAGCGCGACGACGCGATGCAGCAGATCTTCGGGGCCTTGGCGAAGAATCCGAAGGATCCGCTGCTGCGCTTCCAGTTGGACGCGCTCTCGGCGCAGAAGCCGGCGGCGGCAAGCAACCAGGCGGCAACGCTGGCGATCCTGCCGCTCGGGACGGCGGGCGGCGCGGTGCAGCGCGTCGGCATCGGCGAGATGCTGGCGGCCATGCTGACGACGGCGGTGCTGGAAGGTGGCGGTCCGCCGGTGGTGGAGCGGGCGCGGCTGGCGGCGCTGCTGCAGGAGCAAAAGCTGCAGCAATCCAGCCATGTGGACCCGGAGACCGCGGTGCGGCTGGGCAAGCTTCTGGGCGCAAAGCAGCTGCTGCTCGGCAACGCCGCGGAATTCGAGGGCGTGCTCAGCCTCGATGTGCGTCTGGTCGACAGCCAGACCGGCAAGGTGCTCGCGGCCGCGCATGGCCGCGCGGAGCTCGAGGTGGAGGCGCTGCGCAAGGCCGTGGCGACGCTGGCGGGCAAGTTGGTGGCGCTTCGGGCCGCGCCATAGATTCTGCATGGTTGGCGGCTGCGGATGGGCCGCGCCGCAAAGCCTGATCAACAGACGCCGCCCCGCCTTGACATCGCGGCACCCCACCGCTAAGTAGCCGCCAGCCCGGCGGCCCGACTTCATCCAGGCCGCAAAAGGGCGCCTGCGGTCCGAGGTCCTCATGAGCGAACCCCTGGCTTTTTCCGATACCTCCAAGCGCCGGATCGCCGAGCTGGTGAGCCGCTATCCGCGCAAGCACGCGGCGCTCATCCCGACGCTGTACATCGCGCAGAGTGAATTCGGGTACTTGAAGCCCGAAGTCATGGAGCTGGTGGCCGCCGAGCTGGAGATCCCTCTGGCCTCGGTGATGGCGACGTCGACGTTCTACACGATGCTGCACAAGAAGCCCGTGGGCAAGTACCACGTGCAGATTTGCGGCAATGTTTCCTGCTACTTGCGCGGTTGCGACGACCTCATCGCGACGGCCAAGAAGGTGCTGGGCATCGGCCTGGGCGAGACGACGGCGGACGGCCTGTTCACGCTCGAAGAGGTGCAGTGCCTCGCGGCTTGCGGGTCGGCACCGGCGCTGCAGGTGAACAAGGACGATCACTTCGACGTGACGCCGGAGATCCTGCGCAACATGCTGGAGAAGCTGCGCGACGACGCCGACGCCGGCCAGAAGACGGTTTCGATCGACGTACGAGGAGGCGGACATGCCTGAGCATCGCCTGCTGCTGCGCGACCACCTCGGCAAGGATCTGACGCGCCTGCCCGAATACGTGGCGCTCGGCGGCTTCGAAGCCTGGAAGAAGGCGCAGTCCATCGGCAAGGAAGCCGTCCACGCCGAGGTCAAGGCCGCAAACCTGCGCGGCCGTGGCGGCGCCGGCTTTCCGGCTGGCGTGAAGTGGGGCTTCCTGCCCAAGGACGGCCGCACGCGCTACCTGACCGTCAATGCCGACGAAGGCGAGCCCGGCACGTTCAAGGATCGGTATTTCCTCGAGAAAGACCCGTACCGCATGTTGGAGGGCATCCTCCTGACGTGCTGGACCTTGGACATCCACACCGCCTACATCTACATCCGCGGCGAGTTCTGGAACGCCATCGACATCTGCGACGACGCGATCGAGCAGATGAAGAAGGCCGGCTGGCTTGGCAAGAACATCCAGGGAACCGGCTTTGATCTCGACGTGTTCACGCACCCGGGCGCCGGCGCCTACGTGTGCGGCGAAGAGACGGCGCTGATCGAGTCCATCGAGGGCAAGCCCGGTCAGCCGCGCCTCAAGCCGCCGTTCCCCGC